>NCRO01000043.1 GCA_002849045.2 Candidatus Sediminicultor secundus | reverse complement strand
CCCATTAAAGTTTACACTAACAAATAATAAAATAGGAAAAATAGTCGATAATTTTTTATATACAACTAAATACAAGTTAAGTTTTTTGCGTACTCATAGCTAATAATTTCTTTATTTTTTGGTTTTGTCCAAGCTTCTTCTTTGTGCGAACATTGGGTTATTTTTTCAGAGGTGAGATGTTTGAAAGCATTCAATACTTCTTTCATGCTCTTTATCTCTTCTTGAGAAAAAATACCCATGGTCGGTTTTTCAAGAGGTTTTATAAATTCGTATTCTTCAACATTATCTTTAGAATTTTTAACATATTCAATTTGATAGGTTATATATTTTTCAAATAATTCTCCAAGCAAGAGTTCGTACTTTATAGGAGTAGGTCCGTAATAATTTTTAATGTATTTTAATCCAGTAATAGATAAAGTATTATTACGAAAATTAACGAAGTCGGAATAGAAAAGTAATTTCATTAATTTTGTTTTAAACAATCTTTTTATATTGACAGCAAAAAATAAAATCATATTAACAAATTTTTCATAATTAAATTGAGAATAGCCACAATTTTCGTCTAAAACTTCGTTAAAATATTTTTTATGATATTTTCTTCTAATGTTTTATCAATATCATCTTTCATTAATTTTTGTAGATTTTCCTTTATATTTATATAATCTTTTCTATTTATTTTGTTTTTATTATTTTCCAATAATGTTTTCATATTATCAGGATTTTCTAAAAGAACCAATGCATCATTATGAGACCGGTCTTGTAAGGCTCCGGTTTCATATCGATGAATAGTTATCTCTCCCCAACCTAATATTCGAGAGAAAGCTCTTTGGTTTACCCCATATTTTTCTCTCGTTTCTCTGGTTCTATTGGGCGTTAATAAAGAATGTTTTTTTCTATATTGATTATAAATATTTTCTAAGTTTTTATCTTCTAATTTCTCATCAAAAATATCTTCATTATTTTTAAGATTAATTCGGACAGTTTCTAATATTTCTATAGATTCACCTTTTATACGATAAGTAGCTTTACGTTTTATTATTTTTGAATTGTGGGAATTGTTATCGGTTACCATGGTAGTTACTTCCTCCCGGGTAAAGTTATTTTAAATAATATTGTTATCATATGATAACAATATTATAGCATAAAATTATTGTCAGTAGAGAATTACAACGGGGGTGGTTATTTACTTTAAAATATTATTTCTTATATGTCTGACCCATTTTAGTTCTTCTTCTCGGGACAATCTCTTTGTTTCTTCCAGTTTCTTTTTAAGAATTAATTTCTCTGGTTTTATTGATTTGCTTTCCGATTCCACTTCTTCTGTTTCCATTATTTTTTCTTCCTCATCTTTTTTTTCTCTAGATGATTCAGGATTACGATAATTAGCTTGTAGGGCAGTAATTAACCAGCCAGCGGGATTTATTACATTCCTCTTAATTTCGAGAAGGTCTAATTTCTCTTCAATATCCTCTAAGGAATAATTTAGGATTGTTTTATCAATCGATTTTTTATCCAAATTTAATTTTTTTAATTCTTCTTTTATCCTTTCTGTTTTTAGAGGTTTTTTACTATCAGTAACTATTTTCTTGGGATTATCTTGATTGGAGGAAGGAGATTCTTCCGCTATCCCGGAGATTACTTTTTCGTTTTCTTCTGGTAATCTTTCTGCTGGAGGATAAAGAATATTTTCTTTATCTAATAGGATTATCTGATAAAGATTATGGTCATATCCTCCGGAGGAAGATCTTTGTTTTACTATTTTTTTGATTAGACCATATTCTAACAGAGTATTGCGGTATTTAATTAAGGTCTTGGTGGTAGTGCCCATCCTCTTGTTTAGAGTTTTAATGGAAGGCCAGGCAATATCTTTTCCTTTATGACAGTAACTTAAGAGCTGAAAGTAGAGCACGGTTGGGCCAAGACCGATGGTACTTACCCAGTGAGCCAAGAAGTAGTCCTGAATAGTAGTGTAAGAATTAGTTTTGTTAACTGGTATTTTTCTTTCCACAATTTTTACCTTCCTTTGAATAGTTTTTTAATTACAGGTTTCGGGTTGCAAGTTGCGAGTCGAGATTGCTTCGCCGATTCTCTCCTCGCAATGACAGAAAATATTCCCCCTCACCCCAGCCCTCTCCCTCCGAGGGGAGAGAGAGTAAGAAGAGAAATATTTCTCCCTCTATTTATATAGAAAAGAAAAAGAGGTTATTTTACAGGGTAGTTGATAAAAAATAATAAAAAATATTTCTCCCTCTACTTAGTAAGTATAAAAAAAGAGGCTAAAAAGCAGCACTCTGATGAAAAAAATTTGAAAAATTTTAGCAGCAGCGACAGCAGCAGAGGGAAAAATTACACCCTAATGTTGTTGCTGTTCTATTTGTTACTGTTCTTACTTGTTGCTGTTAGTGTGGAAAAATTCCACTAGGGGGTGTGGAGAATTTCCAGTAGGGCACTGGAAAAATTCCAGTAGGGGGCAGGAGAATATTTACTTCATTATGCAGAGATTGATGAAGAATTGGAGGAAAATAATTTTATTTTAAAAAAGAGGATTTTTGAAAATTTTACCGAATATAGTAGTATAATACAGATAGATTCTTAAAAGTAAAAATCGAGTTTAAAGTTTAAAAATTGAAACTTTTTGTGATAAGGAGGTAAAAATCATGAAATTTTTCCGATTTATTGGCTCGCTTGCTTTTGTAGTTGGACTTTTTATTGCTATCTTTGTGGGAGGACTTTGGCATATATATCAAGAGCCTACCTTACCCTGGTGGCTAAAGATTGCCATCTACTGTCTTTTAGGTGGTATCCTATTGGTCTTACTGACAGTGGCCCTTGAACAGAAAAAGGGCAAAGCCCAAGAAGAAGAACTACCAACTGATGATATGCAGACTCGCATATTACTTCAGAATTCTGCTGAAGTACCGGGTAGTGAGATTACTAAGGTTTTAGGTTTAGTCAAGGGACATACCATCTATGCCATCTGGATTGGAAAGGATTTATCTGCCATAGTGAGACTTGTTCTTGGTGGTGAGTTGATTGAGTATACTGATATGATGGGAAAAGCTCGCATAGTAGCTTCTAACCGTATGATAGCTCAGGCTGAAGAATTGGGAGCAGATGCAATCATTAACATACGTTTTGTGACTACCAGTGTTATAGGTAGTGCTGCTGAGCTTTTGGCCTATGGTACAGCTGTCAAGCTCAGTAAACCAAAGACAAAGATTTAAATATTGAAAAGTGGTTAATCGGATTGATGACTGACCAAAAGATTGATAGAATATTAAACAAAGAATAAAGGAAGTGATTAAGGTAAGTACATTTTTTGTGGAGACCCATACTCATCTTGATTTAATAAAGAAAAACGCTCAGGAAGTAGTAAAGGATGCAGCAGAAAAGAAAGTAACTAAGATGGTTACTATAGGGATTGATTTGGAATCCAGTAAAATTGCCCTGGAATTTGCCTCTCTTTTTGAAGGAGTTTATGCTGCAATCGGTTTTCATCCTCACGAAAGTAAATTTTTAGATGAGGAGAATTTGAAAGAATTAGATAAATTATCTAAAAAGGATAAGGTGGTGGCTATCGGGGAGACAGGTTTGGATTATTATTGGAACCATAGCACCTTACCTTGTCAAATGGAGGCTTTTAAGAAACAGATGAATATGGCTGGGAAATTAAATTTGCCTCTTATTATTCATAACCGTGAGGCTCATCAGGATATTTTAAAGATTCTAGCTGAGGAGGCTAAAGGATTAAAGATACTTCTACACTGTTTTTCCGGGGATTTAAATATGGCTAAGGTATGTATAGAACGGGGTTATTATCTGGGGATAGGCGGAGTAGTAACTTTTAATAATGCCAAAAAACTTAGAGCTATAGTGAAAGAAATTTCTCTGGAAAACTTAGTTTTGGAAACTGATTCTCCCTATTTAGCTCCACATCCTTTCCGGGGGAAACCAAATGAACCGAAGTATATCCCTTTGATTGCCGAAAAGATTGCCGAAATAAAAGGAATTAGTTTGGAAAAAGTAGCCAAAACTACCTCTAAGACTGCACAGGAATTTTTTGGAATTTGAATTAGAAAAAGGGGATAGGCTACTTTTAATCAATTAATATAAAAGTTGCCTATTCCCTTTTTAACTTTTTTATTAATAAGAAGGAGAAAAATATTGACGGAAAGATTATATTATGAAGATTCTTATTTAAAAGAATTTAAAGCTAAAGTTTTAAAGAAGATAAAAATAAATAATCAACCGGCAGTTGTTCTGGATGAAACAGCTTTTTATCCTACTTCTGGAGGACAACCCTACGATAAGGGAGTTATCCAGGATGTTCCAGTTGTTGAAGTTGTAGAAGAAGACGATGAGGTAGTTCATATTTTAAAAAAAGAGCTAAAAGAGAAAATAAATTCTGAAGTAGTCGGAAAGATAGATTGGAAGAGAAGGTTTGACCATATGCAGCAACACTTGGGGCAGCATATCTTATCCGGGGCTTTGATGAAGTTATGGGGCGTTGAAACCATATCTTTTCATTTAGGAGAAGAAGTTTGTACTTTAGATATTGCAAAACAAAAGCTAATCGAAGAGGAAGCCAAAAAAGCAGAGGAATGTGCTAATGAAATTATCTTTGAGAATAAGCTGGTAAAGTGCTATTTTGTGGAGGGAGAAGAGGAGTTAAAGAGATTAAATTTAAGGAAAGTACCTGAAAAAATGGGAAAGATAAGAATAATTGAAGTGAAAGATTTCGACCTTTCTGCCTGTGGAGGAACTCACTGTCGGGCAACCGGGGAAGTGGGAATGATTAAAATTACTAAATGGGAAAAGAGAGGAGAAAAAATTCGGTTGGATTTTATATGCGGTAAGCGGTCTTTAGAGGACTACTATTGGAAAAATGAATTAATTAAGAATATTTCTAATAAATTGACTATTAAAGATTCCGAACTGGGAGAAGCGATAGATAGAATGCTTGAGGAGAGAAAAGAAATTAGGAAAGAATTAAAAGAATTTAAAGAGAAATTACAGGATTATGAAGTAAGAAATTTAATTAATGAATCTTCTTTGAAAGATGACGGGATAAAGATTATAAGTAAAATATTTGAAGATAATAATTTTCAGGAAGTAAAGGAATTAGTTCAGAAGATTATTAATCTGGATGAAAGTGTAGTTGTATTATTTGGGGTTAAAAGCGATGGGGCGAAGATATTATTTGCCTGTTCCAGGGCTTTGAAATATGATATGAATGGGCTGATAAGAGAAGCGGGAAAATTTATTGAAGGTCGAGGAGGTGGAGCTCCCAATTTTGCGCAAGCCGGAGGGAAGAAAGCTAAGGGGATTGAAGATGCTCTGAATTTTGCTTTGGAACATTTTCAAGAATTTATTAAAAAATGAGAAAAAATAGAAAATTAATAAATAAATTAGTTTCCGTGATAGTTTTTCTTTTAATGGCTTTCTTGTTGATAAATTTTAATTCATTTTCTGCAGAAAGAGATTTAAACAAAGAGCAGAAATTAGGAAAGAAACTATCTGAAAATATTGAGAAAAAACATGAAGTGATCGAGGACCCCCAGAAGAATTTATTAATCAAACAGATTGGCAATAAACTGGCTAAAGTTTCTGAGCTTAAAGAGATGAATTATCATTTCAAGATATTAAATATAGAAGGGCCCAACGCCTTTTCTATTCCGGGTGGATATATTTATGTAACTCATGACCTTTTTGATTATGTTCAGTCAGATGACGAACTTGCTGGAATTTTAGCCCACGAAATTGCCCACGTAATCCATAATCATGCCTTAAAACAGACCAGAGATAATACTAAATTTACCTTGTTAACTATTTTAGCGGTTCTTTTAACCAGGGAACCGGATGTAGGCGTATTAGGAAAGCTTACTGCCATAACTCTTCTTAACCAATATAGCCGAGAATATGAGGAAGAAGCAGATTTGACCGCTACGGATCTCTTAATTAAGACGGGATATAATCCGGTAGGTTTTTTAACTTTCCTAGAAAGATTGTATACCCGGGAAATGTTTAAACCCGAAGTAAATTTGGGAATATTTCAAACTCACCCAGAAACTGAAAATAGGATTAATTATGTGAAAGATTTGCTTATAGAGAAGGGGATAGATATTGATAGGCGGGCTACTACTGATTATCTTAAAGTAAATATTAAATATATATTTGAGGAATCTTTTTGTACCGGCACTATTTCTATCGATAATATTCCTATCATAAATTTATCATTTCCGATAGGTCATGAAATTTACCTTAAAATGATAGAAGCTAATCAAAACCTGGATAAATTTATTAGCATCGATTTGGCTCCCTATGAAATAAATGTTTTAGTAGAGGGAACTACTTCCACACTCTTGATTCGTAATAATAAAATAATCTCTTTAGATGATTCAGAAACTGCTTTTATAAATAAATCTTCCAGAGAAGTATTAAGGGGAACTCAAGATAAAATCAAACAAGCTTTATGGGAATTTAAACTTAATTTACCCTTTTAATTAATTTATATTTTTAAGATAGAGCTAAAGATAAATCCCTAGATATAAAAAATACGAAGAAATAGTGATGAAAGGAAGGTAAGGAATTTTTTTAAAAAAGGGAGTATATTAATAAATTCTCAAAAGTTTCATATCTGAAATATTAAAATGGAGATATTTAAGAATTATCCTAAATAGGCTTTAATTACTTTAGGATTTTTAGCGACTTCATCAGCAGGACCCTCTAAGATAATATTTCCTGTTTCCAAAACATAAGCTCGATGAGCTACTTCTAAAGCCATATGGGCGTTTTGTTCTACCAATAAAATAGTAGTGCCTTCAGCATTTACCTGTCTTATAACTCGGTATATGTCTTGAACCAAAAGGGGGGCCAAACCCATAGATGGTTCATCTAATAACATAAGTTTAGCTCGAGCCACTAAACCACGACCTAAAGCTAACATTTGTTGTTCTCCCCCGGACAAGGTTTCTCCAAGTTGAAATTTTCGTTCTTTCAGTAAGGGAAATAAGTCATAAACTTTATTTAGATCTTCCCGAATTGCTATTTTATCTTTTCTTCCCCAGGTAGCAAGTTCTAAATTTTCATGAACTGTCAGTGGTCCAAATATTATTCTTCCTTCCGGGACATGAGCTATACCTAATTTTACTAAATCATATGCTGGTACAGGCAATAAGTCTTTATTTAGAAAAGTAATACTTCCGTTTTGGGGTTTGATAAGATTGGAAATAGTGCGTAAGGTTGTTGATTTACCGGCTCCATTTGCTCCAATTAGGGTTACTATTTCCCCTTCTTTGACCTCGAAGGAGATTCCCTTGAGGGCCCGAATTGGACCATAAGATACATCTAAATTATGTATTTTTAGCATCTCTTTTATTCTCCTAAATAAGCTCTAATTACTTTTGGATTTTTTTGTATTTCCCGAGGGGTTCCTTCTGCGATCTGCATCCCAAAATCCATTACCATAATTCTTTCGCAAATTCCCATTACAAATTGCATATGATGTTCTATCAGAAAAATTGTTAAACCAAATTTTTCCTTAATGCGTTTAATTAATTCCATCAGTTTGATAGTTTCATAAGGGTTCATTCCTGCAGCAGGTTCGTCCAGCAAAACAATATTTGGTTCAGTGGCTAAAGCGCGAGCAATTTCTAATTTTCTCTGTTCACCATAGGGCAGGCTTCCGGCAGGGTTCATATAATAAGCATGTAGATCAAAAAGGTGCAATAATTCCATAGCTTTTTTGCTCATTTCCTCTTCTTCTTGATGGTAATTGTCATCTCTTAGTATACCTGAGAGGATACTATAGTGAGTGCGAAAGTGATAGGAAATTATAATATTTTCTAAAACAGTTAAAGCTGGGAAAATACGAATATTTTGAAAGGTTCGAACAATTCCTTTTTGAGTAATTTTATGTGAAGGTAATTCTCCGATATTTTCTCCCTGAAAGAAAAAATAATAAGAGAAGAGTTGTAAAAATATAATAAAAAGGCAAAGACTTACCTATATATAAAAATATTATTTGTAGAATTAATAAAATTAGTTTAAGATAAGCATAAGAATCTATAAAGATATACCACAAGGAAAATTAGTGGTTAATTTTCGAAACTTCACCTAGAGTCGTGCATAAACGAAGTACTTCGCAAAATATGTCAATTTGGGAGTATAAACGAAGTAGTTCGATTATTTTAAGTTCGGCGAAAGAACCGAGTATAATACTGTAGGTGGTTGGAAATGGTCGAAGAAAAGAAGCGTGATGAGTTTGATAAAAAAACAGTTGAAATTGTTGCTAAACGTGCGTCGTATATTTGCTCTAATCCTGATTGTCGTTCTCTTACATTATGTCCTTCAGAAACAGATCCCGAAAAATATATCTACATAGGTAAAGTAGCTCATATCACTGCAGCGTCAGAAAATGGTCCAAGATACGATCCCCCTCTTACATCAGAACAACGATCTTCCATTGGAAATGGGATGTTTTTATGTTCAAATTGTGCGGATATGATCGACAAAAATATGGGCTTGGATTTTCCTGTAGATTTATTGAAAAAATGGAAATATAATCACGAGATATGGATCAAAGAAAATTTAAATAAATCAAAAAATTCACCGATTTCCATAATTGATGGTAAACACTATGCCAGAGGAAAAGGTAATGTAATTGGAATAGATGCTCAAGAACCCGTTTTTTTCAAACCGGGTACTAAATCAACTGCAGAAGGCGAAGGTAACATAACCGCAACCCGTATTGCATATAAAAAGGAGGAAAAGAAATGAAGGCTGTATCATACTTTGGATATAAATGTCCAAAATGTGGTTCCACAATAGATATTGGTGCGGTAGTGGGCACCTCAGACGAACCGCGCTGTACAAACTGTGGGGCAATTATGAAACCTGATCCCAATGGAAAGACAAGTGCAGCAAACGTATTCTGTCCTAATTGCAATTCTTCTTTTGGTTTAGTAAATTCAGATAGGTGCCCAAAATGTGGAGGACCATTTTCAAAATTAAAGTGAATCAGTTCCATCGCCTAACACAGAAAGATCCGGGGTCAGGCTTCACAACTTCACATTCTATTTTCGTTTTACATTTTGTGAACTTGTGAAAACCCCAATTCCTCCCTTTTAATTCAGAGATCTGGATACGAAAATAGTATTTTATTTTTTGTATATGAATATATCCAAACCCTATTAAATGGTGAATTGGTAATATTGTCTTCGATGTAGTCCGCTATTTCTAGTAACCAATGATTTTTTCGAATTTCCGGTTGTAACGCATAATAAGCTATAAATCAAGGTGTTACTGGGGTCATAAAGATTTGACTCCATTTATTTACTTGTACCCTGTCACAAAAAATACATTAGCCCTAAAAAGGTGTTCTATTGCATTTTCTTTTTATATGGTTTCTTTAGCATTCTAAATAAATCCTCAATTTTTTTTAGATATCTTTTTGCTTTTGCTCTTGATTGAGCATCAGGCCAGCAGTCAAAATCATTAAATCCTAAATCCGCTATATCTTTAAACCTGTCAAATGTAATTCTAAGTTCCATATAAGCTTTTATTGCAGAAAATCGCTTAGGAGATCGTATTCTTTTGTTTGTATAACCTACATATAGCGCGTCTTGTTTATTTTTCTCTAGTTCTCTATCAGCAATTTGTTTTATTCTTTTTAAAGTCGAATTGAGAATTGGATTTGACGCCCACATTTGTTTATTTGTATGAGAAAAAAACATATTTCTGGAAAATAGATGTTTTAAAAATTCTTTCGGATCATAATCAGGATTAATACTAATATCATCACAAATATGATCAATCATTTCTAGTTTTCCAAGCTCTTCAAAAGATAAAATTGAAAACGCAAATGATGATGGATAGGAATGTAACTTATATAATTTACATGCATCACAAAAAAGACGTATAGCGTTAATATATACTTCCTTCTTAAGTTTGGATAAAGTTTTTTTACTCGGTATCAATATACAAACTCCTTAATATTTTTCTTCTCCTTACAGTGTTATATGCTATCATCTGCTCCATTTTCTTAGGACAAGATGATAGGGTCAGGCTTTACAACTTCACATTTTCTTATTCTATTTTCGTTTTACATTTTGTGAACTTGTGAAGCCTGACTCCAATTCCTTCCACTTCTTTTTTTGGAAAATTTTTTAATTTTTATTTATACTATATTATTTTAGTCGCTATCGCCCATAAATGAAAACTCTCAGGAGAAACTACTTTTAACTTATTTAGAATATTAAACTCATTCGGAAGGTTTATATCTTTTATTGTATCAAAATACTTTCTCCCTAATTTCAAGTTTTCTATGTTTATATTCAAACGATTATCCCTGATTAAAGAAGCTATGCAGGCAACTTTTGAAGCATCCTCTTTTGCATTCAAATGAGAATATTTTCCATTCAATATATAGCTTTTAACTCTTGTTATTCCATCTCGGAGTTCTTCGGTGTATTTATCTTTAATACTTCCACGAAAATCTAATTGACAGATAAGAAAAGATGTATTTATTGAATCATCTAAAAATATATTTATTGGTGTTTTAATATCGCGGTAAGAAGCTTCAATTTGAGAAATGTTTTTGTAAGTCTGGCTTATTTCTTTTAAGTCAGTTATGTGCTCAAATAAAATTCCCAGGTCAAATAACTGTTTTATTATTTCCATTGATTTATTTCTTCCGTAAGGAATCCCGATAGAATTAGGAGCAAAGGCAGTTAATTTATCTCCGAAATAAGTATTTATTGTGGAAACCATCACTTTTATTTCTTTTTCAATTTCAAATAATGGTAAGATAATTGGTCTTTTAATAGTATTAAGAAATGAATAATTTGATTGCACAATATCAAGAAGAATATAAGACTCTCGCTTTTCTACAGTAGAAATATAATAAAATTTGAAATGTCTTTTTGTTACTTTATGATTTAAGGACCTTTTATCCTCTTCCCATCTATTAAATATGCCCTCTTTTATTATCCCGTTGAATGCATTATTTAGGCTTTCGTTTTCGGATTCAGTTATCATTATATCAATATCAATAGAAAGTCTTTTGAATCCAGGAATGAGCAGCATCAATCCTGTTCCACCTTTAAATATAAAGTGAACACCATTTTCAATTAAATCACCAAGCAACTCAAAAGCATATATTGCTTTTTCTACTAATATTGGGTCTGCGTTTATCTCTTTATGTTTATTTGTTATCCAGGTACTTTTAAAACATTTCGTTTTGATCATTTATCACCTAAATTGACTAATGCGACATTTTACTAAAATGTCGCATTAGTCAATTTTATATATTTAATTATTATATCCTGCATCTTATTCTTTATTTTTCTATTATGAGCATAATCAAACATCTCTGCCATATTAATACGATAACTAAGAATTATATTAGAAAATATTCTCCTATATTCTTCTTCATCTATAAGACCAATCTTTTTTGTTTCCATAAATAAGTCCACAAGTATTTTTTCTATTTTTGCCCAATTTTTCTCCTTGGGAATACGAAAAGAAATAGAAGGCCTTAATATAATGGTTTTAGTTTTTAACTCTACGAATTTTTCTGCTTCAATTTTATAAGGATTTAAATATACATTGTAATCATTTTCTGCTAAAAAATCTTTTACGGATTGCAGGAAATCTTTATCAGCGTAGATAAAGGTTATAAATTGGCTTGGTAGATGATGGAAGAAACCTTTCAGTTGTTCGGTACTCCAGCAAGAAAATACAAGAAAGGGAAATTTATTTTGTGCTAACATTGTAATTGTTTTTATAGGTATTATATTTAATTTAAATTCCTCTTTTATTGTAGAATACCATCCTCTACCAGACTCGTAGATAAACTTTTCTTTTCTTAAAATGTAAAGATATTGTTTTATGCTATTTTTTTTAAATTTAATATTTTTTTTATTAAAGTACTCTATTAAATCGTTTAGGTGAAAATAGTTTTTATTTTTCGTATAATTAATAATGTGCTCTCTATTAGTTGTATTCGCCATTACCCCTCCTCTATTTTTTTATTAAATAATGTGTGAGAACTGTGAACCTTATAGTAAATATAATTATGAATATTATAACATTACATAGTTATTTCCCAAAAAGCCAAAAATATTTTCAACAGGTTATGTATATGGTACGTTATAGATAATTTTATAGCAAATTATGACTTTTTGGTTATAATTATGTTGTAGGGGCGCAATGAATTGTGTCCTCGCCGTATTATTACATAATTTTTATGAGGGCACGATGCATCGTGCCGCTACATTACTATTTTGTGTACTTTTTGGGTTACAAATCATAATTATATATTCGACAAAGTTTTGTAAAATCCTTCTTTTTTAAAGAAAAAGTTATTTACAAGATGCAAGTTGCAAGGTACAAGTTGCAAGTTTTTAGAAAAGAGGAGGAAAGCCGGGATTACCACGCTCCCTAAAGGAGCAATGACGATGTTTCACAATGACAATACTTCCCTTATATTTTGATAAATTTGCATTAAAATGTTTTTAATAAAAAGGGTTTTTTGATTTGGATGGCGAATTATAATTATGTGGGTGATATTAAATTTATAAAGCAAAGGGGAAAGGATTATAGTGAATCTAGAAGAAATTAAAGGAGAAAATGATGTCTAAAAAAGATAGTGATTTTTCTTTATATATAGGAATATTCTTCTTCTCTACTTCGGTCTTGCTCTTTGAACTCTCCCTTATGCGAGTATTCTCAATTCTCCAGTGGAATTATCTGGCTTTTATGATTATCAGTATCGCTTTTTTGGGATATGGAGCGAGTGGAACTTTTTTATCGGTCTTTTCTTCGATTCTGAAAAGGGCTGAAGGTAAAAATTTATATAAATATCTCCTCTTCTTTTCCTTGCTATTTTCTTTGGGTTCTTTACTCTCTATATTTGTCATCTCTAAAGTCCCCTTTGACCTTTACCGAATAATAACGGATAGATATCAATTGCTATACTTGGTGATTTATTATTTGGCTATATCTATACCCTTTTTCTTTGCCGGAATCTGCATCTCCTTAGCCATATCTAAACTACCCGAAAAAATAAATAAAATTTATTTCTGTGACTTAAGTGGTGCAGCTATAGGCTGTATCTCTTTCTTGGTTCTGGCTAATTATATAAGTTTGTGCCATTTATTGATTATCCCTCCCCTGCTCTCTTTTCTAGCTTCTTTTTTATTTTCTTTAAAACTGAAAGATAAAAAATCAGTAATTTATATTGTGGGAATATTCGTTTTTATTATTTTATTTAGTGGAGCAGAGAGTTTTTATTCTTTCCCGGTAAATCCTTATAAAAGTTTATTCACTTTATTGCGCTACCCTAATTCCCGAATAATTGATAGGCAGGAGAATAGTTTCGCCAGATTGGAGGTGGTAGAAAGTGAGGGGGTGAGATATGCCCCTGGATTAAGTTTGAACTTTTCGGGAGAGATTCCTGAACAATTAGGTCTGGTCACTGATGGTGACGGATTGAGTGCGATTACTAAATTAGAGGGAGAAAATGATTTAGAGGGATTAAAAAAAATAGAGTTTTCAGATTACATCTCTTCTGCTTTAGGATTTCATCTTATAAGGGATATAGATAATCAGGGGAAGATATTAATCATCGGACCTGGTGGAGGATTAGATGTCTTAGGAGGAATTTATAATGAAACAGAAGAGATATGGGGAATTGAGATGAATCCCGATGTTAAAATCTTACTGCAAAACAATTATGCTGATTATTCGGGAAATATTTATAACCGTGAGGGAATTAAAATCTTAACCGGTGAAGGAAGAAGTGTATTAAAAGGATTAGATCAAAAGTTTGATTTGATTCAAATTTCTTTAATTGGCTCATCAAATACTGCCTCCGGAGGATTTTATAGTATTTCCGAAAATTATCTTTATACCGTAGAGGCATTTATGGATTTTTGGCAGCATCTCTCTGATGGTGGGAAGTTGGGTATCACTCGTTGGTTAAAATTCCCTCCTCGAGAGATTGTGCGCCTTTGCAGTATCAGTTTAGAGGCTCTTAGTCGAATGGAGATAGAAAAACCGGAAAATCATCTGGCCATAATCCGCAGTTGGGGCACTTCTACCCTTATCTTAAGTAAAAAAGAAATAGGAGAGGAAGAAATAAGGGCGATTAAAGATTTTTGCGATGAAAGAAACTTTGATACAGTCTATTTTCCGGGGATTAAAAAGGAGGAGGCCAATACAAATCACATCCTGGAGCAGAGTTATTATTATCAGGAGATAGACCAATTGGTAAATAGTTTTAAGGAAGGTAAGCAAAAGGATTTTTATGATAGTTATTTCTTTAATGTTTCGGCAGTCACCGACAATCAGCCTTATTTTTTCTACACTTTAAAGTGGGAAAACATCCCTAAAATTATAAAAAGTACGGGCAATTGGCAGGCTTTAATAGAATGGGGAAATTTAATTATATTTGCCACTTTCCTTCAGGGAATAATATTTAGTATCATTTTTATATTTTTGCCTTTAATTTTAAAGAGATTCCCCGTAACTAAAAGAAAGGCAAAAATTCCTTTTTTGCTTTATTTTGCCTCTTTGGGTTTCGGGTATATGCTTTTAGAAATCTCTTTTATCCAGAAATTTATACTATATCTGACCAATCCTGCTTATTCTACTTCTATTGTCATCTTCTCCTTTCTGTTCTTCTCTGGTCTGGGGAGCTTTTATTCAAAAAAGATAGAGAGAAATTATATTGGTAGTTTAAAAATTATTATACTTTCCTTATGTGCTATCTTATTATCGTATCAGATAGTTTTGCCTTATGTCTTTAGTGTTACCTTGAAATATAGCCTGTTATTTAGAATATTAATTACCCTAATAATAATCTCACCTTTAGGATTTTTAATGGGGATGCCTTTCCCTTTGGGGATAAGGTTGGTCAATTCGACAGAACAAGGAAGGGGGCTTATCCCCTGGTTATGGGCAACTAACAGTTTCTGTTCGATTATTGCCTCTGTCTCCGCAGTGATAATCGCCCTCTTCTTTGGGTTTAAGGTGGTGGCAATGTTGGCCGCCTTGATATATCTCTTTGGATTTCTTAGTATTTTAGGGAAGAGAGAACCTTCCCCCGTTCCTTATAGAGGAAAATATTCATAATAAAGAAGTGCTTGTGGTATACCAAATCTTTAAATTTCCCATAATTTTTAGCCTACATTTATACAAACTAAAAAAATTATCTGCTCATCTGCTATGTCCGATCATAGGAACAAATCTTACTCCGATAATCCCTTTAGACTTAATTTTTCCTTCCATTTTTTCTATCTTCATCAAAGTTTGAACCATCCATATTCCGCCAACGGGAATCACTATTCTCCCTCCATCATCTTTAATCTGCTGAAGAAGGGGTGGAGGGACATGGTCAGGGGCACAGGTTACAATGATGACATCATAAGGGGCATATTCTTCCCAGCCGTAATAACCATCGACAACCTTAAATTTGACATTTCGGTAACCTAAATCGTTTAGTAATTTTTCTGATTTTTTAGAAAGGCTTTCATATATTTCTACTGTATAAACTTCTTCCACAATTTCAGCTAAAACTGCTGCCTGATATCCCGAGCCAGTTCCTATCTCTAAAACTTTTTCGTCACCTTTTAACCCTAATAACTGGGTCATTAAGGCTACAATATAAGGCTGGGAAATAGTTTGACCTTCACCGATAGACAAAGGAAAATCATCGTAGGCTGAATCTACAATACGCTGGTCAACAAATTGATGGCGGGGAACAGTGAGCATGGCTTGTAAGACTTTTGAATCAATTATATCTCGGCTTTGTAACTGACTTACTACCATATTCTGTCTTTTTTCTATATAATCATCTATTTCATCAATTTTGTCATTTTCATATATGAATATTAATAAAAAAATTATAAATATTAGTAAAATAAAAACAAGAAGTTTTCTCATTATAAAACACCCTCTTTGTTTAGTCCTGTGGACTATTAAGTTATAATTTTTACCTCTTGATATCTTTAGTATTACAAATGTGTGTAGCATAAAACTGTATTTTTGTAATTTCATTATATCAATATTGCAAAATATAGTAAAGAATATACAGAATATGAATCAGGGAACGGTTCTTTGATTCAATAGGCATACAAAAAGTTAAAAATTCTAAACTTAATTTAGTTCACTTTTAAGATGTAACTAACAATGTTCTTTATTCATAATTATTCTTCTTGTTTCTCCAATTCAATTTTCTTCTTAAACTCCTGAGCATAATTAATTCTCTTACCGATAGAAGGGTGAGTGTAAAGGAGAAATTCAATAAAAGGATGAGGACGGGCATCAGCTAAATCTCGGTTTGTAAATTTTGCCATTGATGTTATAAAAGCATCTACCTTCCCAGTCGTTTTTAAGGCAAATTCATCAGCATTCTGCTCTCTCTTTCGGAAATAAAAATTAAGAGGTATATTAAATAAGAATAGAATAACCCCTATAGATAAGGCTAAAACAGGGAAGTTAGAAATATCGCTTACTTCATAACCTAAATAAAGACTGAACTTTTTTAAAATAAGGCTGGTAAAATAAAAAGCCCCTAAATATATCAAACTGGTCCAAAATATTCCTTTTAGAACATCTTTATGAACATGATGACCTAATTCGTGAGAAAATACCACCTCTGCTTCATCAAGAGTAAAATTTTTTAAAAGATTATCGGCTATCACAATTCTCCGAGTATTACCTAAACCAGAAAGATAGGCATTGGCTTTAGTGGTCTTTGAACTAAAATTTATTTCATAAACCCCTTTAACTTTGGTGTTTACTTTATTACATAATTTAATTAACCTTTGGGCTAATTCATTGTCCCCTTCTATCTTTTTCAATTTAAAAAAAAGTGGAGTCAATAATATGGGGGAAAGATGGCTTAACAGAACAGCTAAAAGAACGGTAAAAACTGAAACTACCAGATACCAATTTTGGGAGAATGTTCTGATAGCCCAATAAATTCCCTCAATAACAGGGATAGCTAAAACCAAACTCAAGATATAACTTTTTAACCAATCTTCGAACCAATCTCTCAACGTTTGAGTACAAAAATGATATTTGTGTTCAAAGGTATAGGAGGTATAAATTTCTAATGGTAAGGAAAGTAAATCATAAAGAGTTAAGGTAAAAAAGATATATAAGGCAATAACCTGCCATTGAATGTCGGTAAAATATAATATTTTTCCTTTAATTGCAAAGGAAAATTTGCTGAATATTAATATTAAAAAATAGGCTAAAAAAAGAGCGGTCCCAGTAATTTTAAAAATAATTTTTTTCTTTTGATATTCTTTCGCCTGTCTCTGTTTCTCTTTGTCGATAATTTGGTTGTATTTTTCCATTATTCATTACCTTATAATGACAAACGAAATTTCTGCTTTACTGGATTTATATTATTATTTTAACTTCTGAAGAGGACTTCTTCTTTGCTAAAAAGTCGGGTAGCTCCGAATAGAGCTATTCCGGCAATAATTATATTAGCACTAAAAGTAGTTATAATGTGGCTCCAATAAATCTTACCCATCAATAGCTCTTTAAAAACAAAACTACTATTTAAGACCGGAACTAAAAACATTTTACCGGTCAATTCCATTCCCTGACTTATGGAAATTATCCCTAGAAAGATAGTCAGCATATAAATCGGGGTAATATAGCTCGAGGCCTCTCTAATATTGCGGGCAAATATGCCCACCATCACCAATACTGCGCTGGCCAACCCGACCAAAGGAAATAAAACTAAAAAAAGTAAAAAGACAGTATTAACAGATATCCCAAATTGTACTCCCTCAACACCTCCGGCAATAGAAGCTCCCGATAAAAAAGCAAGAGTAAGCCCGAACAGTCCTAAAATCATACTGGTAAAAGAAATTAACATTACGGCAAAGCATTTTCCCAATACTATCTCTAATCGGCTTATTTGACTTACTAATAGAGTAGCAATAGTCCCTCTTTCCTTCTCACCAGCAGTTATATCTACAGCTGTATGCATCGCCCCTGTAAAGATAAGGATTATAATTAAATAAGGGAGTAGAACTGCCAAAAATGAACCGGTCATCTTTTCAGCAGTAGCTATATTTTCTTCTTGTAGAATTAGCGGAGCAAGAAACTCCTCTTGTAAGTCCATACGAGAAAGCCTTTGCAAAATTATTTCACTCTTGTACTCTTCAATTATTTGATTAACTCTTTTCAGGGCTATCCTTGATTTAGCCTCTGTTGCATCATATTTTAAAATAAGTTTGATAGGTTCTTCCCGTTCAATTTTATATTTAAAATCTGAAGGGATTACCAAAACTGCCTGAATATCCCCATTTTGCAATTTATTGGGAGAGTCGTCTTCTATAATAAGAATTTCAATCTTTTCATAATCCTGGAGATGCTTTACTAATTGGGGAGCAAATTCCGCACCGAGTATTATAATCTTTGAGGTAGCTTCTTCTGATTTTATACTTCCTACCTTGCTAAAATAGCCGATTCCCGCAAATAAGAGAGGATAAAATATCAAAGGAATTATTATCATAGCAATTATAGTTCTTTTATCTCGTATAGTTCCTACTAATTCTTTAATAAAGATAAGTTTGATATTTTTCCAGCTCATTCTAAAATCTCTCCTTGATTTATTAATTCAAAAAATATTTCCTCTAAATCGTCAAATGAAGAATTCTTTTTTAATTCTTCTAATGTCCCCTGAGTAATGAGATTACCCTGATGAATAATCGCAATCATATCACATAATTTTTCAGCTTCCTGCATAATGTGGGTAGAATAGATGATGCACTTTCCCTGATCTCTAAAACTTTTAACATATTCAATTACTGTTCGAGCCGTAATTATATCTAATCCTACTGTTGGTTCATCTAAAATTAATACAGGTGGGTTATGAATAATACTCCTGGCAATAGAGAGTTTCTGTTTCATTCCGGTAGAAAGTTTATTCACTCTTACATCCTGAAAATTTTCCATATCTAAATTGTGGAAGATTTCAGCAGTTCTTTTTTTAATAACTTTGTCTTCCATTCCGTTAATTCTGCCAAAAAATTCTACAGTCTCTCGGGGAGTAAAACGGTCATACAACCCGGTTTCGCTGGATAAAAATCCAATTTGTTTTCGTACTTCTTTTGGCTCTTCCACCACATCAAATCCATTTACTATTACTTTCCCTTTAGTAGGAAGTATCATAGTAGCTAAGATGCGTAAAGTGGTAGTTTTTCCTGCTCCATTAGGACCTAATAACCCGTAAATTTTCCCCTTTTGGCAATTGAATTTAAGATTATTTACTGCTATTACTTCACCTCTTTTTTTATCATGGAATACTTTTGTTAATCCTTCTACCTGAATCATCTTAAACTTTAATCCTTTCTTTCAAACTGTAAATCTTATTAAACTAAAAATTTAAAGCGAAAAGCGAAAAACTTATATAGCGTATAGCGTGCAGCGTAGAGCATATAGTATTAATATTAAAATTATTGTCTTTTACAATTTACAATTTTATTCCACTTTACCCTTAATCTCTTTTTCAAAGAGAAAATTTAATAAAAATTCTGTATATATTTATAGATTTTTTGTGGAGGTCGGATTCATCAGACCCGAGATGGGTTTGATGAATCAAACCCCTATATTTGTTTATTACTATTAAAACTTTTCTAAAGCATTTATAATTTCTTTTCTTACTTCTATATCTTTTTCGCTCTTTAGAACTTTTTCTAAAGCAAATTTCGCTTTTTCTCCTCCAATTTTACCCAGAGCCCAGGCAGTATGTCCTCTAACTATTGAATTGTCGTCTTCCTGTATGATTTTAATCAAGGGAACAACAGCCCGAGAGTCACCAATATTACCCAAAGCCAGCACGACATTTCTTTTGATTGCTTCTTTTGGTCTGATAGCAATCTGATTATAAGCAAAATAACTTTGAAATTCCTCTTCGGTAATTTGTAATAATGGTATTAAAGGAATTCTTGAGCCGATATATCCATATTCCGGTTTATATTTTTTAGGTTTTACTTTACGGTTCTGGGGGCAAACCTCTTGGCAAGTAGTGCAGCCATATAATCTATCCTCCCATTTTTCCCTAAAAACTAAAGGTACTTTGATCACTCTTTCCGAAATAAACTGGAGACATTTAGTCCGATCAATTACATAAGAGGAGACAATAGCCTTAGTCGGACACGAATCGATACATATTGTACAATCGCCACAATCTCGCTGAAGGGATTCATCTGTGTCTAATTCTAATTCGGTTATAATTTCTCCCAAAACTACCCAGGAACCAAATTTTTCGGTAATAATTATCCCGTTTTTCCCATACCAGCCTACTCCGGCCCGCTGAGCAATTGGCTTTTCTACTAAAGATACATAACAAGATTTATTTTTAGATTTATATTTAGAATCAGTCTCTTGATTTATAAAATCAACTATTTTTTTTAGTTTCAATTTTACATCATAATAAAAATTACCAATATCATATTTAGCAATTTTTCCCAAGGGTTGATTTTTATCCTGAATATCTTCTGTTTCTTCTATCAAATAACACTGAGCAACACTGATTATAGATTTAGCTCTTTTTAGAATACTCTTCGGATTGCATCTTTTGCTAATTTTATTCAGATTTAAATTATTAGATCTTTTTGAAATATTTTTAAAGGCATAGTAATCATTTTCAGGAATATAACCCTTTTCTACACTTTCTATAATGTGCTTTTCTGCTTCCGGGAAGCTTTCGGCATTAGTAATCCTAACGATATCTAAACCAATCTCTCCCCCTAACACTTTTATCTGTGAAGCTAACGACATAAATTCATCCTAATTTTCTAATTTTAATCTTTTTTCTTAAAAGCTTTCATCATAATAGTTATACCTACGGCAATTAAAATTACCGGCCACAGTCTGCCCCAGCCTACCCAAGGGAATAGACTGTTTAGTAAAAAGATTAAACCTATAGCTATTACAATTATGCCTCCTAAAATCCTTCTATTTTTTTCTGATTTATGAGAAAGCTCTTCTGATTCAAAATGTACTTTAACCTCTTCAATTACATTCTTTGTACCCTTTTTAATCTTCTCTTTTATGTTTTCTCTCTCTTCAAAAACCTCATCAGAAATCTGTTCAGGATTCTTAGGGATTACAATCCAGGCAATAATATAAGCGACAACTCCTGCTCCTCCTAAAAGCACAACCAACACTGTTAATAATCTCACTAAAGTAGAATCTATATCAAAATATTCTGCTATCCCGCCAGATACACCGGCGATCATGTAATCCTTTCTCGACCTATAAAGTTTTTTCTTCATAATTAAATTTACTCCTTTCAATTTAGTCGTTAGTGGATAGTCGATAGTATTTAGTTAGTTAAACTATCCACTATACTCTATTTATATTCTGTCTCCTGAATTCTTCCTTACTATATACTATATACTCGGTACTCTATTTAAAGCTTATATCCAATCATCCTAAGAAATTCTTTTCGTTCTTGAACATCTTTGTCTGTCTCTACACCTTTGGGTGAGTTCCCGTCAATTACTCCTAATACTCCTCTTCCTAAATTAGTTTGGGCAATCACAACCTCAACTTCATTGGCAGTAGCACAGAATATAGAACAGATTTCGGGACAATTTTTTATAGCATTTAATACATTGACAGGAAAAGCATCTTTTAAAACAATAATAAAAACATGTCCCGCTCCAATAGCTTTTACATTCTTTATGGCCAGGGTTTTTAGTTCTGAATCATTTCCTTCTGCCCTTACCAGACAAGGACCTGAAGCCTCATTAAAAGCCAGACCAAATTTTGCATTCGGTACAGCATTAACCATCACCTCATAGAGGTCTTCTGCGGTTTTAATAAAATGAGTTTGACCAATTATAATATTGGCATCTTCGGGGAATTTCATTCTCACTGTCTTTAATTCCATTAATATTACCTCCCTTTTTTGATAATATTCTTCACCAAGACCTTTCTTTCCTTCTATTTTTCTAAAAAAATGTTAAAATATATTTTTTCTTTTCATTTATTATCTTATCTTTTATATTATGATATAATTGTTTATATTTTACCATAGTTTAGATAAAAAATTTAGTATTAACTTGATTGCATAGGAATTTCCTTTTTCCGTAAGCCCAAATTCGTGTATAGTATATAGCGAAAAATGAAAAGCGCAAAACGTAAAGTCATAACTCAAAATTTTAAATTTAAATATATTGTTTTATCTATTGGATTTTATCTTTATTATCTCGTATACTATATAGCAAAATGAAAAGATAAAGAAGCAAAAACTAAAACTTAAAATTTAGTATTGAGAGAAAAAGTTTTNNCTAACGACTATTCACTATTTACTAACGACTAATTTAAGGAGCCTCTTAATGAATTTTTTGACTAAAATTCGTCAATCATTATTTATCGAGCAAAATGTTTCCGTATTATCTTTAACGGTTCTACTTGTTCTAATTGCTTTTTTTAGCTGGTACCCCATTCTTCCTATTTATCTTAGAGAATTGGGAGCAAACGATTTTCAAGTAGGATTTTCTTACACCTTGCTTGCCCTTTCTTATACTCTAATGCAATTTTTAGGAGGGATACTCTCTGACCGTTTTGGACGTAAACTGTTAATAGTTATTCCCAGTTTTCTCTTCCCGCTAATATATATTTTGGCCGGTAATTCTTCTCATTGGACTACTTTAATACTTTTTCTTATCATCGCTAATAGCTTAAGCGCTCTTCAATTACCTTCTTTCTATTCGATGATTGCCGAATCGGTTCCAAAAAATAAAAGGAGTATAGCTTATAGTGGATTTGAATTATTTGTTATTTTGGGAATTACTATAGGCCCGGCCATAGGGATGATGCTGATTCCCCGAGTAGAAATCAGATACCTGTTTTATTTTACTTCTTTTATTACTTTTTTGTGTGCCATAGCCAGAATACTCTGGTTAAAAGAAACTCATCATTTTCGTACTAAAATTAATAAATTTGATTCTTTTAAAAGTTTATTTAATAAAAAGTTGTTACTTACCGTCTTAGCCCTTTCTTCTCTCTTTCTTTTATTTAATCTTACCACTCATGGACCTTTTATATCTTTATATGCAAATGAAGTAATGAATTTGGATAAATCTAAAATTAATTTGCTTTTTGCATTAGGAGGGTTCGCGGCAGTTATATACAGTCTCTGGGGGGGAAAAATCATTGATAAATGGGGCAGTAAAAAGATGTTAATGTATAGTGCCCCAGGTCTGGGAATATTTTTAATCTTGTGGAGCTTAAGTTCTCCCTTATGGCCGGCCATTACTCTATTTGCCATATTATACATTTTTTCCCAGAGTTGTCATATTGCTTATGGCTCATTTCTGGCTGATATAACTCATCAACAATCAAGAGGATTAGTTATAGGATTTATCGGCACCTGTACCGGTTTAATCGGTTCTATCGGACCTTCCCTGGGAGGATATTTAAAATTCCAGTTTGGTCCCTCATCACCCTTTTGGGCTGGATTAATATTTGCCTTAATAACTTCTCTCTTACTTATAAAAATAAAAGAATAGAGCTATTAAAAAATTACACAATTTTTACCCAGCTTAATTTTTTTAAAATTTTTATTTTATTAAATTATAATTTTCGATTATAATTATAAATCAGTTTATAGTATGTCGTATATCGTAAAGAAAAAGCCAGAAGTCTGATGTAGGGGCACGATGCATCGTGCCCAAAGTAAACGAAAATAATACAAAGACAGAGAGGGCACAATTCATTGTGCCCCTACAAAATCATAAAAACCATAGGAAAGCATAAGTAATAAGGAGAGTAAGATGAAAGAAATAAATAACAACAAAGTAAAAAAATACAAAGCCATATTTTTTGATTTTGGCGGGACATTGATGTGTGCTGAAAGTGATAATGTCGCTCATTTGCATATGATGAAAGAGGTTATTCAAAAATACAACCTTCCTGCCTCCCCGGAAGATATGGTAACTAAATATAATTCTTTTCTATTTACCAAAGAAATGACTTTGCGGGATACCGACCCGGAAGAAAAATCCTTTACACCTCTTCGGGAATCAACTGATAGAGCTTTTCGGGGAACGCTTTCACAATGTAATCTTGAATCTTCAAACGAAGACTTACGATGGTTCAAAAAAATATTTTTGGAAAACCATAAAAAATATTTAAAATTATTCCCGGAAACTTTAGAAATTATCAGACAAATTAGAAATAATAATTCAATTCATATAGGAATTATAAGCGATATAGATACCGATTTCTTAAAATTTCAATTCGACGCGTTCGGAATAAGCAAGCTCTTTGATTCTATTACTACTTCGGAAGAAGTTCAAATATACAAACCGGAAGCAAAAATATTTCAAACAGCCTTAGGTAAAGCTAATTGTCAGGGAAAAGAATCTATTATTGTTGGTGATTCTTATAAAAAAGACATTGTAGGCGGGAAAAACATGGGGATGACTACCATCTGGGTAAACAAATTTCAACCTGATAGTATAGATACAGAAAAAGCAGATTTTACAGTTACCCATCTAAAAGAAATATTTCCTATCCTAAAAGAGCTTATTAAATAACCTTCATCCTGTTTTTTTACCATCTATATATTGACAATTATTTCAAATATAGTATGTTGTAATAATATACTACACGGTGAACATTTATAATCTAAGGATACAATATGTTTTTAAATCAAGAAAATTTACATTCCCTCCCTATTAATAAAAATAAATTATCATTTATTTTCGGACTATTCATGGTACTATTGATTGTAATATCTGTAATTTTTTATCAGAGTATTTTTTTAATTACAAACAATACTGTCTATGCAGAAGAGATTATTATCCCTATCTTGGCTTATCATAATTTCACTAAAAATGAGGGCAGCAGTTATGATGTGAATATTATTGAATTTGAAAAACAGATGGATTATTTAGCTGCTCATAATTACTCTGTAATCTCTCTTTCCGAATTGCTTAAAGGACTAAAGACTGGTCAACTTCCACCAAAATCAATCGTAATTACCATCGATGATGGTTTTAAATCTACTTACACTTTAGCCTATCCTGTATTAAAAAAATATAACTTCCCGGCAACTCTCTTTTTATATACCAATTTTATCGAGAAAAATAATAGCAGTTTAACCTGGGAAGAGATTAGAGAGATGACTAAAAATAATATTGAAATCGGCTCTCATACCTTAAGTCATTGCAATCTATTAAAATATAAGAAAAATGAAAACTATGAGACTTATTTAGCTCGAATTAGAAGGGAAATTTTTTTATCGAAAGAAATTTTAGAAAGCAAAATAGGAAGTAAAGTAAAATTCTTCGCCTATCCTTATGGAGCTTACTGTCCTATAATAAAAAATTTAGTTATCCAAGCGGGTTATGAAGGGATTCTAAATGCTAATAGTATGAATAATACTCTCACCGCCGACCCCTTTTCCCTGAACCGACAAATAATTTTTGGCCAAAGTTCCTTTAATTCTTTTATCCAGACATTACATCAACGCCCTCTTAAAACTTCCCAAATCTTTCCCTATGACGGTATAATAGAAAGCGACCAATTAGTTAAGATAGGAGCAATTTTGGAGGGTAATAATTATGATGCAAAAACTCTATCTATGAAATTAGGAGGGGCAAAAGTAAAATTCGATTTTAATCCAGAAAATCGAGAAATTTCTTTTACCCCTGATTCTTTAAAACCTCTAATTAAAAAATCGTATATTGTAAATATTACTGCTCTTGATAAAAGCAGCCAATATCTACGAAAAATCTCCTGGCTAATTACTATAAAATAATACAAACTGCTTTGCTTTTCGAAGCAATTTATATAATTTCTTCTCAGTAGTAATATTATTCTCCCAAATAAGCTTTCTTTACTCCCTCATCTTGTAAAAGCTCTTCTCCGGTTCCTTGCAAAACAACCTTCCCGGTCTCCAGCACATAAGCATAATCAGCTATTTTCAATGCAGCAAAAGCATTCTGCTCAACTAAAAGTACCGTAATTCCTTCCTGATGAATTTTTTGTATAATCTCGACTATCTCTTGGACCAATATAGGAGCTAATCCCAATGATGGCTCATCCAACATTAAAAGTTTGGGTCGCGTCATCAATCCTCGAGCTACGGCTAACATCTGTTGTTCTCCCCCTGATAAAGTACCACCTTTTTGCCATAATCTTTCCTTTATCTGAGGAAATAATTCACATACCCATTTCTGGTCCTTAGCGATCTCTTCCTTATCTTCCCGGGTAAAAGCTCCTAAATTTAAATTTTCCTGTACCGTTAAATTGGGAAATATTTTTCGTCCCTCTGGAATTAATGCTACTCCCATTTTAACAATTTTATCAGTAGAAATATTAGTTATATCTCTATCTTTAAATTTTATTTTACCTTCCTTAGCCTTAACTAAGGCACATATAGCCCTTAAAGTAGTACTCTTACCTGCTCCATTAGCTCCGATTAAAGTAATAATTTTCCCTTCAGAAACCTCAAAAGAAATACCTTTTAAGGCATGTATTCCTCCATAAAATACATTTAGATTTTCCACTTTAAGCATAATGAGCTTCCACCCCCAGGTAAGCCTTAATTACCTCCGGATTATGTTGAATTTCTACAGGATTCCCTTCTGCAATAGTTATTCCATAATCCAAAACTAAAATTCTTTTACATATTCCCATTACCACTTTCATGTCATGTTCTATTAAGACAATAGTTAATTTAAATTTTTTCTGAATCTTTTGAATAAAACTCATTAAATCCTTAGTTTCGTGGGGATTCATTCCAGCTGCTGGTTCGTCTAAGAGCAACAACTTGGGCCTCGTAGCTAAAGCACGGGCAATCTCCAATCTTCTCTGTTCTCCATAAGGAAGTCCACCAGCTAAATTACTTTTTGAATTTTCTAAATTTACCTCTTTCAACAATTGTTTCGCTTCTTCTTTCATATAATTTTCTTCCTGTAAATATTGCGGTAAATGAAAAATAGCATTTAAAACTGAAGATTTTAGGCGTAAATGGCAACCAACCATTACATTATCAATAACTGAGAGATTAGTAAATAAACGTATATTTTGAAAAGTTCTCGCTATTCCCAAAGTAGTGATTTCATCAATCCTTTTCCTGGTTATTTCCTGTCCTTCAAAATAAATACTTCCCTTGATAGGCTTATATACCCCAGTTAGCATATTAAAGACTGTAGTTTTGCCCGCTCCATTAGGACCGATTAAACCTAACAATTCCCCCTCTTCTAAATTTAGATAAAAATCAGAGACAGCTGTTAATCCTCCAAATCGGATAGTAATATTATCTGCTTTCAAAATACTCATCTCTTTTTTAACTTCCTTCCTCTACCTCTTTTTTACTTCTACCAACCTTATGATATAACCACTCCCAGGAACATTCCTTGGTTCCCATAAGTCCCTGGTGAAAGAATAAAATAACTATCATTAATAAAATAGAAAATATTAGCATTCTCATTCCCGGAATCCCGGGAATATTTAATCCAAAAAAACTCATTGGTGATTCAACCGACCTTAGCACTTCCATTAATATAGCAAACAAAGTTCCTACTATTACCGTACCGGTTATACTGCCCAAGCCTCCTACAATAACGATTATTATTATTTGAAAAGTCATAAAAAAACTAAAAGTATTAGGATCGATAGTCATAACTAAACTCCCTAAAAGAGCACCACCTATACCAGCAAAAAATGCTCCAACTACAAATGATAGTACCTTGTGATAAAAAAGATTTACTCCCATAGCTTCAGCAGCCACTTCATCTTCACGGATAGATTTTAAAGCCCTGCCATAACTACTATTAATCAAATTTTTAATAAACCATATGGTAAGTATAGCTATCCCCCAGGTCCACCATAGATTAGTATAACTCGGCAATCCTTTTAATCCCAGGGGCCCATTAGTAATACTTTGTAAATTACAAAATAAGACTCTTATTATCTCCGAAAACCCAAAAGTAACAATGGCTAAATAATCGCCTTTTAAACGCAAACAAGGTGCACCTACTAAAAAACCTACCCCTGCTGAAACTAAACCTGCAATAATAAGGGAAAAAATAAAGGGAATTTGAATAACGCTAAGCGGCCAGATAATAGGGGCAATAAAATAATTCACTTCTTTTAACTCTGGAGACATATACAAAAGTGCAGAAGCATAAGCTCCAATAGACATAAATCCAGCATGACCTAAAGAAAATTGTCCGGTAAAGCCATTTATTAAATTAAGACTGACTCCTAAAATAACATATATACCACATAAATTTAAAATTCTAATAACATAAGCATCAAAGCTTCGTTGAGCTATAAAGATAGATACAACCATAATTAAAATAGTTATAATCTTTAATAAAAAATAATCTTTCTCTTTTTTCTTCACTTTTTTCATAACTACCTATTCTTCTCCGAATAATCCTTTTGGTTTGAATAACAATACAAAAATTAAAATTATAAAAATAAAAGCATCTTTATATCCAGCTAATTCTGGTAAAAATGCTACTATCATAATGGTCAATAACCCTACCAAAAAACCTCCTAACATTGCTCCACGAATACTACCAATTCCTCCAATAATAGCTGCAGTAAAAGCTCTCCATCCAGGATATACTCCCATAAAGGGCCAGATCTGAGGATAACGCAAAGCCCACAGGATAGCTCCAATAGCCGCTAATCCCGAACCCAACATAAAAGTAAGAGAAATAGTTTTGTCTAAATTAATGCCCATAAGTTTGGCTGTATCAAAATCTTTGGAAATAGCCCGCATGGCTAACCCTGTCTTGGTTCTATAGACTATATAGGTTAAGATTAATAAGAAAATGATAGTAACAATAGGAGTGATAAAACTAACACCCGGAATTCGAACTCCCCCCAGAATAAAGGTTTTAGCAAAAAATTCCGGGCGATAAAATGCTTTTGGCCTTCCTCCAAACACTACTATAGCAAAATTTTCTAATAAAAAAGACATACCTATTGCAGAACATAAAGAAGATACACGAGGAGCTCCTCGTAAGGGTTTATAAGCAACCCTCTCTACAGTTCTCCCTAATAACATAGCCAATACTACCGCCACTAAACAAGCTATTCCCCAGGGAAGAGAAAATAATACCATAGCATAAAAAACAAAAAAGGCTGCCATCATAAATATATCTCCATGAGCAAAGTTTATTAAACGCAAAATCCCATAAACCATAGTATATCCGATGGCAATAAGGGCAAATAAACAACCTAAAGAAATTCCATTACTTAAATTTTGTAAAAAAATATTTAAACTCATTATTTTATCCTATCATTATTTTTCCTTGAAATATCTTCGTAATATCTTTAATTTACTTCAAAAAATCAGATTGAGGAGAAGAAAGTCCTCTCCTCAATCTAATTTTAGACTATTTTTAAATATTAGTTTCGCTTGTTCCCTTAAAATGGATGTACTGTAGCAATATATTTAAACTCACCATTCTCAACGGTTTTAATTATTGCATCCTTAGTAGCATCTCCATTTAAGTCTAAGGTGATTATTCCGGTACAACCCTCATAATCTTTAGTCGCTGCTATGGCATCCCTAATTGCTTTGGGGTCAGCTGAACCAGCTCTTTTGATAGCATCAAGTACTAAATTATAAGCATCAAAACCTAAAGCAGCAAACGCACTGGGGGGTCTATTGTATTTCTTTTCAAAATCTTTACAGAATTTCTCTGCTGCTTTAGTAGTAATCGCAGTTGCATCAAAATGGGTGCTAAAATAACTACCTTCTACTGCTTCTCCACCTACTTCAATAAATTCTGGTGCTTCCCAGGTGTCTCCACCCAAAAAGTTTGCGGTAATCCCCATCTCTTTTCCTTGTTTTAAGATTAGAGCTGCATCTCCATAAGAACCAGCAGGAACAAATACAACATCGGGATTCTTACTAGCAGCATAGGTTACTTGAGCAGTAAAGTCCTGGTCTCCGGTCTGATAAGAAATAAGTCCTATGATAGATTTCGGATTACCAGTTAATTTGATAAAAGCTTCCCGGAAGAAATTAGACAATCCCACCGCATAATCAGAAGCAATATCCTGAATAACCACTGCAGTCTTAGCATTAAAGTTACTTACAGCAAAGTTAGCCATTACTGCTCCCTGAAAAGGATCAATAAAACAAGCTCTAAAAGCATAAGGCTTTCCTAAAGTTACTAAAGGATTAGTAGGAGAACATCCCATCATGGGAACACCAGCTTTATTAGCAACTTCACTACCTGGGATAGCACAAGCACTACCATAAGTACCTACTATGGCTACTGCTTTCTCAAATTCAATCAAACGGGCTACCGCATTAGCTGCTTCTACTTTCTCACTTTTATTATCTACTAAAACCATTTTTATCGGTTTTCCTAAGACTGTAGGTTGTTGTTCGAAGGCTAAATTTACTCCTTCCATAGTCATCTGTCCACCAGCAGCATAGGGACCAGTCATTGGTTCATAAACCCCGATTACAATTTCCTCAGCAGCACCTACTACCAAACTAAAAACCAGCAAGAATGATACAAGAACTCCCACAATTAAACCAAACTTTTTCATTATTTTTTCTTCCTCCTCAAAAAATTTTTTTACTTACTTTTGAAATATTTAAACGTAATATTTTTTTAATTAACCATTAACACCTCCTTTATCACTTTTTTAAATTGGTTTGGTAAAGTAAATGTGGTTAGATACAGTTATCTGGCTTGAAAAACAGGAAAATGCTTGGTGATTTTTTGTGGAATTGATAAATCTAATAATAACTTTTATTATCATTTATCCTCTTTAATTAGTTTCCTTATTTTGATAAGACGGTTACTTTTCTAATTATTAGTTAATGTATCTTCAGTCATAAAAATACTATATCTTAAGTTGGTAAAATAATTTGACAAAAAGACCTCATTTTAATTAAGTTAAAGTAGCATATAAAGTTTAACATTAAATTTATTAAATTGCAAGCAATTGTCTGAGTCCAATACATTTGCACCATTGAAAAATCTCTGTTATTTAACTTACTACAATATTCAATAGGAGTCAAAAGATTCAAGCTCCTATGAGGTCGATAGAAGTTATACTCGATTAGACAATCATATAGTATTTCATTAATCTTGCCTATGTTGGTCTCTTCGTAAAATCTATCTAGATATTCGGTCTGGACCGTACCATTTACTCTTTCTATAAAGGCATTCATCTTGGGAGACTTAGGATAATTGTAAACCAAAGTAATCTTCCTTTTCTTGACCTCTTGGACAAAATACTTTTCCCACTCTTTAACCATTATCTATCTGTAGATATTTAATTCTATAATTGTGTAAGTAAGTCAGCCTGAAGAGAAAATCTCGAGCATTCAAACTGGTAGCTCTATGATAGGCCCTTAGGTAATAAAGTTTGGATAAGGGATCTACCGCGGAAAAGAGAAAGACTTTAGTAAATCTTAAATTTAGTTCTATGGTATCGATCTGGAGCCACTTTAGAGATAATCCCTTTCATATCTTTTTTTACCTTTAGCTATCCTGGTCCTCTTCTTCTTTAAAGTTTTACTTCTTTTGGTTTACATCTTAACCTTGGGGAGAATAGACCTATACTTAAGTTAGAATCCTGCCTACCGAGGAGACCGAGATATTTATTTTATAATCCCTTTCTAATATTCTTTTTATCTTCTCTTTACCGAAGTAAGGATATTTCCTTCTTATTTGGCAGACCTGCTGTTCTACTTGATGATTCCTTACTACTTTAGCCCTTACCTTATGGGGTCTTCTGGATCTATCTTCTAAGCTCTGAACCCTACTTTGTTTATAGTTTTTTCTCCACCGGTAAAAGGTACTCCTATTTATTTCAAAGATCTCACAGATCTGTTTGAGAGAATAATCTCCGGAACTGTACAGGTTAATGGCTTTATATCTTACCTTGGCCTTAGGGGATAATTTATCTATATAGTTTAACTTAGTTATTAACTTTCCCCAATAAGGTCGAGTATAGGACAGGTAAGTAGCTGTTCCAATGCTCCCCTTCATTATCCATATGCACCTCTTTTTGCTTCTATTTTAGTTTACTTCTTTCATCCTAGCAATGGTGCATATGTATCTGAACTTATTCAGCAATTGTTTATTTATTTTTATTCTATACTTTGCCATTTCACTCTTAAGTAAAGTCTTTATTCTGTACCATTATATGGTTCGTAATTAGAAATTAATCATTATTAAAATTTTTTCGGAATTTATTGGAAATAAACAGAGCAGACACCATTGAGGTTATAGGAACTGTCAATATTAATCCGATACTTCCCGATAACCCTTGGATAATTTCAGTGCTAACTGTATTAAGATTTATGGCTCTAAAATAAGGCATATTATAAGCCATTAGAAGTATCATTATACATAAAGACCCTCCAGTAAAAACAGGAATTAAAGTTTAAGAATTTATACTATTAATTAATTTAAAAATTAGCAATAAAAAAGAGGATGGCATATTTAGAACACCATCCTCTTTTCACTTTTTAATTTATCAATCAGTAGGAATAAGTATCTCCTGGCCAGGTCTGATAAGTCTTGGATCAGCTAATTCATTACAGGCAATAATTTTTTCCATGGTAGTTCCAAATTTTTGGGCAATCTTCCATAAGGAATCACCGACTTCTACCACATAAAGCTTGCCAACTTTCTCTTCGGATAACCAATTTTGTTTCTTGGGAGAAATAACTCCAGCTTTTTCTACTGCATCCATCAGAGCATCCCTTATAGGAATGAAGGTATCTAATCCATCTTTAGAATTTTCAAAGTTGTATTTATCTCCACCAGTAAACATAAAGTCATTGGTTACCACAGTGTAGTATTTATCCATCTCTACGACAGTGCCATCTTCTA
>NCRO01000433.1 GCA_002849045.2 Candidatus Sediminicultor secundus | reverse complement strand
TATCTAGTAGGAAGTATAGTCCCTGTAGCTATTTTCACATCTGCTTGTACTACATCTTTGTTTACCCATAATCTATTTCCCCTCTTAGATTTCCCAAGATAAAAAAGATTATTATCAGGGTCATGTTGAACAACTTTTACTCTTTTGAGGACCTTTTTGCCTACCTTTTCTTTCACTTCTTCTTCAGTCATCTTTCTATGTTGCCCTCGAGCAATTATTACTTTAATATTTTTATCTGAAATTTCTCCTTTATTTAATTCATCCAATATTGGGGGAATCAATAATTTATCAGGAGTGGGACGAGTAATGTCAGTACAAATTACAACTGCGGTATGTTTTCCTTGAGCTATTTGAGATATAGTTTTTGACCCAATAGAATTTTTTATTGCTTCTTCAATCTCTTCGATATTATCTTCAACGCCGGGTTTGTCTTTTAATAGACAAATTTTTAACAAATTTTTTTTAGGAAGGCTAATAGGTATTTTTTCTTTCCCGTAAGGTAAAAAAATTTTTTCCATAAAATTTACTCCTTTTTGCCGCTTAAGATGATCTTTTTTAGTTCAATACTAATAATTAGTAATTATTAATACTTACAAAAGTTTATATAATAAAGGGATAGGAAATCTCTTCCTATCCCTTTATTATTAACTCCCCACTTTTATTAGAGATTATATTTTGCAATGAGCTCTTTCCATTTAGGTGAACCCATCAATCTATCCAATCCTTCATTTAGTAGTTTTAAGAGTTCGTCATCTCCTTTTCTTAAACCGTAGGCATAGGTTTTACCTGCTCCCCAGGTTCCAACTTCTTTTAGCCCAGGTTTGACTTTCAACATCTCTTTGACCATAGTGTCATCCTGAACCGCAGAATCTACTCTACCATTTAATAGATCTTCTACTGCCAAAGTAAAGGTGTCGTATACCTTCATCTTTAAATCAACACCTTTATTAATAAGATTATCTTCTATCCAATTAGCTCCGGTTGTGCCTCTCTGTGTTCCTACTGTATGTCCCATGCTAAGACCGGTAACAATATTTAAATCAGAATCTTTGCGCACTACAAGAGACCATTTGTGCTCCCAATATGACTTTGTATAAGCTATAACTTTTGCCCTCTCATCTGTATAAGACAATCCTGAAGCAATGAAGTCAATTTTCTTTGCATTTAAGGTAGGAATTATGGTATCCCAAGCTGTGGGCTGATGTTTTACCTCAAAACCCATCTCTTGAGCAATCCAATCTACTGCCTCTACATCGAATCCTGCAGGATTGCCATCTTTGTCAACATAGGCAAAGGGTGGAAAATCAGGATCTATACCATTTATATACACCTTTTTTTCCTGGGCCTGGCCCATAACTATGCCTCCAATTAATAAAGCAAAAGTAAGAATCAAAATAATATTTATTAATGTTAATTTATTTCTTTTCATTTTTTAATCTCCTTGATAATTAATTAAACTTTTTTTAAACTATAAGAAATTTTAATTTATTCTCTCACCCCGCTTTCTTTCGAAAATTGTTCTTTTTCAAACAGCCAAGCATTTGTTCTTTCATCCCCAAATCTAGTATAAGCATTTAAGATATATTTAAGATTAATGGTTTAACCTAATCCAGGAATTTTTAGTTTTTTCTCTGCCATACTAAGAAATTTGGTAACTATAGAAACAACTAATAGATATATTATTCCTACTACCAGAAACACTTCTGTGTACCTAAAATGACGGGTAGCAATAATTTTTCCTGCCCCGGTCAATTCTACACAGGTTACCATGAAAGCTAAAGAGGAATACTTTATTAGGTAGATGATCTCATTAGAACAGCCAGGAATAGCTCTTCTTAAAGCTTGAGGTAGAATAATATATAATACTGCCTTAATTCTGCTCATTCCCAAAGCTTCAGCAGCCATCATCTGCCCAGTTTTAATTGATTGTATTGCTCCTCTAATATATTCTGAGTGATAAGCCCCGCTACAAAGAATAAAACCTGTAACTGCTGCCATAAAAGGAGAAAAGAAAATCCCTATAGAAGGAAGTGCATAATAAATAATAAAAAGTTGAATTAATAAGGGGGTACCACGAAAAAATATTGTATAAATGGCACATAGAGAAGATATAAATTTATTTCCATATACCCTACCCACAGCTATAAAAATACCTAAAATTAAACCCGAAGGAATAGATAAAATTATTAATTTAATAGTAACCAAGATCCCTTCTATTAAGGGGGGCAAGAGAACATCTTGAATAAAATATAAATCAATCATCTTTCTTCTACCGACTTTCCATAAAGTTCAGTTATTCTGTAAAGAAATTTTTTGGTTCTTTCATGTTCGGGGTTAGTAAAAAGTTTATAAGGTGAACCTTGATCTATTATCCTTCCACTCTCAATAAATATTACTTCATTTGCTACCGAACGAGCAAAACCCATTTCATGAGTCACTACTACCATAGTCATTCCATTAATAGCTAAGTTTTTGATAACCTCTAATACCTCTCCAATTAATTCTGGGTCAAGAGCTGAGGTAGGTTCATCAAAAAGCATTACACTAGGATTCATGACTAAAGCCCTGGCAATGGATACTCTTTGTTTTTGTCCTCCAGAGAGTTGGGCAGGATATAAGTAATAATTGCTCGAGGGCAACATAGAAAGATGACTGAAGAAGAAGTGAAAGAAAAGGTAGGCAAAAAGGTCCTCAAAAGAGTAAAAGTTGTTCAACATGACCCTGATAATAATCTTTTTTATCTTGGGAAATCTAAGAGGGGAAATAGC
>NCRO01000432.1 GCA_002849045.2 Candidatus Sediminicultor secundus | reverse complement strand
TTAGTACTATGATCTATTGTATTTATTTTTCGTCATGCTTCTTATTGGTTATTTTTATTCAAGCAGACGAGGGACTACGATATACTCTATGGTATAGTGGGATCGGAGATGTGTAGAAGAGAAAGGTACATAATTTGTTGAAAATATTTTTAGCTTTTTGGGAAATAATCATATTATTTTAAATTTAAAAAAAGGGAATTAGTATAAGGAGGGGTATTAATGCCAATTATAGATTCCAAGACAGGAAAAATAAAAAGGGATTATACGGTTGAAGAATTAGTTGAAAAAGCAAAAGAGATGAGAGCCTACAATATGGTTGCCATTACTGCTGCCGGTTCCGGTCATACCGGAGGTACTTTATCCATTATGGATGTAACCGCTGCCCTATACTTGAAAGAAATCAACCATGACCCGGCGAATCCTGACTGGGAAGAAAGGGATAGAGTTTTTTGGTCAGTAGGGCATAAGGCGCCCGCTCTCTATGTTGCCCTGGGAGAGGCAGGCTATTTTTCCATTGATGAAGTGGTAAAATTAAGAAAATTATGGTCCGGTTTTGAAGGGCACCCCAACCGCTTTAAATTACCGGGGTTGGAGCTGTCCAGTGGTTCATTGGGACAGGGTTTGGGGGTTGCTGTCGGCTGTGCCTTAAATGCCAGATTAGAGAAAAAAGACTATTGGACTTTTTGTATTTTAGGAGACGGTGAATTAAATGAAGGTTCAATATGGGAAAGTGCCATGTCTGCCGCTCATTACCAATTAGATAATCTGATAGCCATAGTGGATAGAAATAATCTGCAGATAGATGGTCCTACCAAAGAAGTGATGTGTTTGGAAGATCTTAGCGCTAAATGGCAAGCCTTTGGCTGGCATATCATAGAGATTGACGGCCATGATATGACAGAGATTCTAAAATCTTTCGAGAAGGCAAAAACCCTAAAAGGCAAACCGACAGTTATCATTGCCCATACGGTCAAAGGAAAGGGAGTATCCTATACTGAAAATGTAGTCGGTTATCATGGTGTATGCCCCAAGGATGGACGAAAAGGAGCAGAATCATTGGAAAAGGCCTTACAGGATATTAAAGCCAAAAGTTTTGATGAGGAAAAAGTAGATGCCCTCTTTCAAAAGGCCTGTGCATATCAGGAAGAAGTCAACCAGAAGATTGATAAAGCGATGCCCAAATTCAGCCGGGATTACTGGTGGAATAAAGCAGAGACTATGAAGGTGAAAATGGTGCCAACACGAAACGGATTTGGGGATGCCATTGCGAAATTGGGCGAAGCGAAATCGGTGGTAGCCTTCGGTGCCGATATTACCAATTCAATCTGCATGAATCAATTTTATGAAAATCATCCGGAAAGAAAAGAACGGTTTTTCCAGATGGGTATTGCCGAACAGAATATGACCTCGGTGGCTTCCGGATTTGCCAAAGAAGGTAAAACTGCCTTTATCGGTTCATACGGGGTCTTTGTTACCGGTAGGAATTGGGACCAGATCAGGACCACCGTTTGTTATAATAATTTTAATGTAAAAATTGCCAATGCCCATGCCGGTTTATCGGTGGGTCCTGACGGAGCAACCCATCAGGCTTTGGAAGAAATCAGTAATATGTATTATTTACCCAATATGCACCTTATTGTTCCCAGCGATTCTCTGGAGACAGAAAAAGGGACCATGGCAGTAGCGAAAATTCATGGTCCGGCAGTAATCAGATATGCCCGGGAAGCCACCCCCATTATTAGCAAAGAGGATACACCTTATGCATTCGGTAAAGCCAATGTTATCCGTTTCAGAGAGGAAAAAGAAGAATTTGTTGATGCCTTTGAGACCAAATTAGCTTCTGACTACCAGACTGAAAATGAAGATGTTTGTATTATGGCTTGTGGACCCATGGTGGCAGAGGCGATGCGGGCCGCCTATATCTTAAAGAAAGAGTATAACCTTGAAACCAGGATACTAAACATTCACACGGTTAAACCCCTGGATAGAGAGAGCATTCTTAAAGCTGCTGAAGAAATTGGACTGGTAATGACAGTGGAAGAACACCAAAAGGGTGGATTTGGAAACATCATTGCCGGGGTGATTGCCGCCGGTAAGAAGTATAACACCCCCTTATTATTGGATATGATGGGCGTGGATGATCAATTTGGCTTATCCGGTGCCTCATGGGAACTGCTTAAAAGCTTTGAACTTACTGCCGAGCATATCGCAAAAAAGACGAAAGCATTAAGCGGAAAGAAATATAAATGAAAAGGGAATGATAAAAATGGCTGTTAAAAAGATTACCATTACAACCGAAGACCTTAAGGTGGATGCCAGTTTAAATGAAAGCGAAACTGCACAAAAAATATGGGATGCACTTCCTATTGAAGGAAGTGTAAACACCTGGGGCGATGAGATTTATTTTTCCATACCGGTTAATGTTGGATTGGAGAACGCGAAGGCAGTAGTTTCAGAAGGCGATTTAGGTTATTGGCCGCCTGGTAATGCTTTTTGTATCTTCTTTGGACTCACTCCAGCAAGTCAGGGTGATGAAATTAGACCTGCCAGCCCAGTAAATATCTTCGGAAAAGTAATAGGAGATCCCAAGGCATTTAAAAAAGTCAGTTCAGGAGCAAAAATTATCGTTGAGAAGGGCGAATAATCGTTAATGAATAGTAATTCGTATCGAGTATCGAGTATCGAGTATCGCGTGAAAAAAATAAGATTCAGGTGTAGGGNNACTCATCACTCATCACTCATTACATATTTAGTTACCCGGTTAACCGGTTTGCCAGTCAGTGTTATTCATTGATAAACTTGCAACCCGTAACCTGAAACTTCTTCACTTATTACTCATCACTCATCACTTACTACAGTAGCTGATAAGGAGATTCCATTTTTTTGCTTTTAATCAAAATATCTTGGGGAATTCCAAATTTTATCAATTGATTATAAAGGGCTTCCACGAAGAATTTTTCAGTATCAAAATGTTCAACATCCAAAACATTCAGTCCCAATTCTTTAGCTCGAAGGGCAGTATGATAAGTGATGTCTCCGGTTATGTATAGGTCAGCATCCTTGCGGCTAACTCTGACACTTATACCCATCTGACGCTGCCGACGAAGTACTAGGTGTAGTCGTCTGTG
>NCRO01000431.1 GCA_002849045.2 Candidatus Sediminicultor secundus | reverse complement strand
ATATAGAATATAATAATATAGATGACCCCACCCAATGTCTCTAACCATCTAACTAATAGTAAATTTCCTCCCCCTTGAGGGGGGAGGATTAAGGTGGGGGTTTAACTAACGACTAACGACTATTTGCACCTTGAATCTTGTATTTTAGATTAAGGAGGTAGATTTATGAATGGGAAAAAGTTAATGGCAATTCTTATTTTGATATTATTATTGTTTAATCTAACCGGATGCATAAGCCAGGAACTAACTGATGAGGACTTGATTGAAAATTTAATTGATACCTGGGTTGAGGGCTTCAAAGAAAAGGATTTGGATAAGTATATGGGGGTATATTCTCCTTCATTAATTATTGAAGAACAGGATGGAGAGGGAAATACTTTGGAAACTTATAACTATGTGGAGAAGTATAGCCGGCTTAAAGATATATTTGATGCTGATACTTCTATTTATGCGGTTACTAATGCGGTAAATGTGGTAGTTTCCGGCCTGGTGGCTACTGCTACTTTTTTGTATAGTGTCTTGGGCGTATTTTGCTTCCTGGCTATCCGGGGCAAGCTCAACTACTTTTTTCAATTCGACCAATCCCTCGTCTATTTTATTCTGCCCTAAGTAAGTGCTAGCTAATCCATAATGTGCGCTAACAAGATTGCGGTCTATTTTAAGAGCATCTTTAAAAGCTATCTCTGCTGGTTCATATCTTTCAAGCTTCAAATAAGCATTCCCCAATTCACTATATAAAGGAGGCATTCTTTGTACATATCGCTGATAGGAGATAGCTCTTTTAAATTCATCAATTGCCTTATCCAGTTCGCCTTTAGCAAGGTAAATTGTAGCTAAATTTTGGGGTAATTCAGGGAAATCAAAATATTTTGTAGCTTTCTCAAAATTTGTAAGTGCAGTATTATAAAGGTCAGGCCTCATAGAGATTGCTCCTAAATTATAGTAAAGAGCTCCTAAATATGGATCCCATTTCAAACCTGATTCATATATTTTAATTGCTTTACCATAATTTTGATTATTAGCTTCTTTATTACCATGAAACCAATAAGTACAAGCTACAAAAGGACGCGCTACGGTTATGCACAAAAAGACAGCCAAAAAAATAACTATTATATATAAAATAGGTTTAAATTTATGTATGCTGCTCCTTTTTGATTTGCTCGCACTTCCCGCATTTTTTTCAATGCCCATCACCATAGTAAGTCCTATAAATAACCATAATAAGGACACATTAGCCGATAGATGCAGAGGAAACCAAATAAAACTGTCAATTAAAAATGCCACCACTGCCCCCATCATTCCAATCATTATCCCCTGCTTTTGCTCATTCTTTTCTCTTTTCAGATATCTTATCCCATAATTAAAATAAGCAATTATGAGCCAGAGGAATATGGCAAGGCCAATTGTTCCCAGCTCGGCCCAGAGCTGCAAGTATTCATTGTGGGCTTGATCAGCAATACCATAAGGGTAAATAGAGCGATTATCTCCTTGTTCAAAGAATTTAGCCTGATATCTTAAGGTATTATATTTATATGTTCCAATTCCTGAGCCAAGGATGGGATGGTCTTTAATCATCATCCCGGTAAACTTCCATATAGCAATTCTTCTGCCAGAAGAAAATACATTTATAAGCTGGGTTATTGAAACTCTCCCTTTGATTTGCGAAATAGCTGTTCCTGGCTTACTTAAAGGAGTAGGAATAATAAATAAAAAAGCAACTATAATAATAGCAGTTAGTATGATAATAAGGATTTTCTTATTCTCTTTAATAAAGCTTTTTCCTCTTGATAAAAGAAAGAGGAAGAACATAAAGATTAATGAAACACCAAGTGCCAGGTAAGAAGTGCGAGTAAAGGTTAGCATAATGGCGGTTCCCATAGCTAAGATTCCGATTAAGAGCAGAATTTTTTTATCCCTATTCTTACTTGCAAAAAATAAGGAGATAGTAAGAGAAAGGGGAAGAATTAAGTATCCGGCAAAATAACCTGGATTACCGAAAAAGCCAAAGACCCGTAGTCTGGCTATATTACCCCTCCAAAAGGAGAAATCTATACCATTATACTGGAAAATACCGTATATGCCCAATGCCGCTCCTATGAGAACTACTGTGCCAATGATACGGTTAATTTGTTTTTCGCCTTTTACATTATTTATAATTACAAAATAAAGTAATGGTCCGGCTAAAAAAAGTGGTAATTCTTTTAAACTAACAAAAAAACTATTAGACCAAATTAGAGAGAAGACGCAAATAGCAATAAAACTTAAGATAGGAAGGTTAAGAGGAGTGGAAGTAAATCTAATTTCTTCTCTGTCTATTATCTTGAGCACCCAGAACATCAAACCTAATAATGTTAAAACTTCGGTTGCAAACTCTTTAGCGGGGCCAAAGACAGTTATACAACGAGGGTGAAAGACTATGGGGACTAAAACAATTAAAGCAATGATGGTTGCTTCAATGGCTTTGGTGTAGAAAGAGCTGGAATGATTAGATAAATTTATTTTTTTTCGTGACATTGATATTAGACTCCCACTTAGTCGTTAGTATAAGATACAAGTTACGAGTTGCAAGTTTCAGGTTTAAAGTAAAATACAAGATGCAAGATAAATTAGTTAGCTGGTTAGGATAAAGACTAGTTAGCCAGTCTTTTCAATTAGCCGGGTAACTATTATCTAAACTAGTTAACTAGCAAACTAATTTATTAACTGGATAACTGTTAAACCGGGTAACTAATCCGCCCTACACTTATTTGTTTTTCAGGGTAATTTTTGAAATTTCTCGTAGTTAACCGACCAGAAACCCCATCCTTTATCTAATGTCCAGACTACATATTCTGACCATTTATCAGTACTCTCAATATCATTAATCGTAGAAGTAATTTCATAATCTACAAAAAAAGTAGCAGTAGCCACCAG
>NCRO01000430.1 GCA_002849045.2 Candidatus Sediminicultor secundus | reverse complement strand
TAGTTGTTGTGTGTATCGTAGCGTGTATGCTAGTATATTTTATTGGTTTTTTAAATGAAACGTCGACCCAAGAAGACTAAAACAGGGGGATCGTCGGCAACGTCATAAGTGTATAAGAGACAGGCTATTTACCTGCCTATATTCAATATGGTAAACCTAATCCAATAAAAATATTTCCTATACTTTCCTCCCCCTTGAGGAGGGAGGATTAAGGTGGGGGTGAATCTTTATCCCCCCCTAATGATCTTTGACAATAATGTATCACATATGATACCATATAAACAAATACAAATGTAATTGCAAGGGTAGCACTCAAATAATGTTGGTGCTACACGTGGCAATCTCATAAACAAATAGGTGATAAATATGAACAATCAAAGAACACTTGTATTATTAGAATCCCCGGTTAGGGATTTAATAAAACAGATGGCAAAAGAAAGAGGAATTTCAATTTCCAGTCTATGTAGAGATTTAATTTGTGAAGGATTAGAAATTTTCGAGGATAGATACTTCGATAAAATTGCGGAAGCAAGGGAAGACACATTTAATTGGAAACATAGTTTAACTCACGAAGAAGTATGGGACAAAAAGGAAAATTGAATATAAAATACCATCCTAAAGTAAAAAACGAAGATATTCCAAGATTAAGTTCTAATATTACTGCCAGAATAGAAAACGCTATTAAAAATCGGTTAATGGTTAATCCGATAAAGTATGGATTTTATCTTCGTGGAAGTTTAAAAGGCTATAGAAAACTACGAGTAGGAGATTGGCGAATTATTTATAGAATTGTTGATAAAGAAATAAGAATAATTGCTATTGGTAATAGAAAAGACGTCTATGAATTTACCAATACCAGAAAATAAAATGAATTCTTACTTTCGCAGTAATGATGGAGGATGTAGGGGCTCCTACATTTTCCTCCCCCTTGAGGGGGGAGGATTAAGGTGGGGGTGAATCTTTATCGAACCCTCAAGGACTACTATTATGACCGTAACAGCTAACACTCAAAAAATAACCGATGCTCAAATTACAGAATATCAACCTTTAGTAAAAAGTATCGCATATAAATTTAAAAATTCTGGCGAACCATTAGAAGACTTAGAACAGGTTGGTTACATTGGCTTAATTAATGCTATTAACCTTTACAATCAAAACCGAGGAATAAAATTTATTACCTATGCTACCTGGCTTATATCCGGTGAAATTCGTCATTATATCCGAGACAAACATCAGCCTATAAAAATCCCTAACTGGATGATGAAATTAAACAAAAAAATAGAAGAATTTATGCATTCCTATAAAAGAGAAAATAATCGATTTCCCTCCCTTTCTGAAATATCTGAAGAACTTAACCTAACCGAAGAGGGGATAAAAGAAATCCTAAAAGCTCGGGAAGCAGTCCAAATAGTTTCCCTTGACCAGGACCAAAGAAAATATAGTTTTGACATCTCTCCTAAAATAGAAAAAATAAAGAGTAAAAATTATGAAACATTCAAACTACCAATAGAAGATATTATTACTTTAAAAATTGCTTATAGTAAATTGAAAAAATTACAAAGAAAAGTTATATATTATATTTTTGAAAAAGATTTAACTCAAACCAAAATTGCTCGTCAACTCGGCATATCTCAAAGACAGGTTTCTCGAATAAAAAACGAAGCCCTTAAATCATTAAAAGAAGAATTAGAAAATACTAAATCTTAAATGTCATTGCGAGCGACCGTAGGGAACGTGGAAATCCATACGCTCCTACATTTCCTCCCCCTTGAGGGGGGAGGATTAAGGTGGGGGTGAAATATTTTAACAATATAAGCGTAGGGGTTCGATTCATCAAGCCCGTAAGGAGTAAATATAATGCTCAAAAAAAAGACTGTAGTAAAATATCAAAACGGAGAAATTATAAAAGGCTGGGTTGAAGATTTTCGACCCGATAGAGAATCATTTATTTTATTCCCTCTTATTGAATATAGCGAAGAAGAAAGAATTGAAATTAAATTTTCTTCTCTCAAAGCAGTTTTTTTTGTAAAAGATTTTGCCGGAGATAAAGAGTATGAAAAAGTTAGAACTTTTGATGTCGACTTTGTAATAACCCCCAGCCAGCGTAAGTTAATTGTAAATTTTAAAGACGGAGAACATTTATATGGTACAAGTCATGGTTATAGCAGATATAAAATAGGGTTTTTTATATATCCAATAGACCCGAAGGATAATAATGAAAGAATTTTTGTGATTCATTCAGCAGTGGAAAGCGTCAGCTTGATGAAAATCGAAACTTAAAAGTAAAAATTGTCATTGCGAGGAGAGAAGCGACGAAGCAATCTCGTATTACAAATAAACCAGTAGGACAAGCGTCCCCCGTTTTCACGAGGACAGACGTCTCACCTTTCTACTAAAAAGTAGGTTCAATTCATCGAACCCGAATATTTCTTCTACCTGCCCCGTGAAGACTTGCTTCACTGGGGTCATTCCCGCGCAGGCGGGAATCTATTATAATGTCATTCTAGTGCTTTATTTCTGTCATTCCCGCACAGGCGGGAATCCAGATAAAATAATGACAAAGGAGCTTAATAAAATGATTAAAAAGAAAGTTGTAGTAAAATATCAAAATGGAAAAATTATAAAAGGCTGGGTTGAAGATTTTCGACCTGACCGAGAATCTTTAACTTTTTATCCCCTTATAGAATATAGCGAAGAAGATAGAATGGAAATTAATTTTGAGTCTCTAAAAGCAGTGTTTTTTGTAAAAGATTTTATTGGTAATAAAAATTATAAAAAAGTTAGAACTTTTGATGTTTGGGTTAAAATAACTCCCAGCCAGCGAAAGCTAATTGTCAATTTTATAGATGGGGAACATTTATATGGAACGAGTCATAGTTATGGCAGATACAAAATAGGATTTTTTGTATATCCTATAGACTCAAAGGATAATAATGACAGAATCTTTGTAGTCCATTCCGCAGTAGAGAGCGTCCGTCTAATGAAAATCGAAATTTAAAAGTAATAATCGTCATTGCGGAATATCTTCCTCTGTCATTGCGAGGAGAGAAGTGACGAAGCAATCTCAAATAACATCGTTCTGTCATTGCGAGGAATGTAATGACGAAGCAATCTCATATTACAAATAAGAAAGTATAGAACTTTAAGGAAGAAACATACAAATGATCGCAAATAAACTTGTAGTAAAATTTAAAGATGGAAAAATTATAAAAGGTTGGTCAACAGATTTTGGACCCAAAAAAGAAATCTTTCATCTACGCCCTCTCGAAGAATATGGTAAAGATCTATTAG
>NCRO01000429.1 GCA_002849045.2 Candidatus Sediminicultor secundus | reverse complement strand
GTGTGTGCATCGTGAGGATACACCATGGTATAACAGGTTTAAGTACTCGTCTGCGTCATATGTGTATAAGAGTCAGAGATCCTATTATGAGGTCATGTCTCACTTTTGTTTCAAGGTTAGTTATGTTAGTTAAATAGGGACATCTATTTATCAACTTTCTTCTTAGACCTTCCTTTTGGTTTTAACTTAAAAAGTCTCTTAAGCTGTCCTTCAAATCTTTTTATAAAATTATCCATTCCAAGATACCAGCTCGTTCTGGTCTTTTTGCTGATCACTTTTATTTCTTCGGGATTATCAGTCTTATCGATCCATTCCTTCCATTCTTTCATGTGTCAAGGGACGGTTCTTTGTCACACTTCGGGAATATATATTTCCATTATTAAATCGGTACAAACGAATAAAAAAATTAATCTTTTCTATTTTTTTTATTTCTTATTCTTTGGGATAGTTTACCTTACTTTTAGATATGATTATATTTTATCGATGATTTATAGACAAAAAAAGACAGAATAAAAAAATAAGGGCATTACTTTCTTACTCTGTCTTTCTACCTGAAAGATTCTTCCTAAAGCATTAGGAAATAATTCTTTTTAGCAAACTCTGTAAGGGTTTTCCTAAAGATTAGGAATTGCCCCGTCTGTGCTCTTTTGTATAAAGCTGGCCAGAGTTCTTTCCGGTAACAGTCCTTTTACCTGAAAGTTTGGATACTTTTAGTATCTTGCTCCTTCGGCTCCTTTTCTTTTATGATGGAAAGAAAAAGTCTCTCACGTTACCTTCATACAGGTTACAATATTAAATTTATTCAAAATTATAGAAATATAAAAAAATTATTTAAGTGAAATATTTAACGTATTATATTAAGTATACTACATAACTTTTAAAAATCCTTCTTCTTTTGGAAAATAAATTCAAATTATTTTAATATCAGTTAGCAGGTTAAATGAAAGGCAGCAATTATATTTTTCTTTTTGCAAAGTTTGTTATATTCGTTACATGCATCTCCGGTTTTTTTTACAATTACTTGTTTGATACCAGATAATTTTATATGCTCTATTAATTCTTCTGGTACTTTCATTAATCCGAAATTGCCGGTTCCAATAATTAAAACATCAGGTTTTTTATCTATAATTTCCTTTATATCGGCAATACAAAGATTATGCCCTTCTTTCCTCCACCAACTACCATAAATATAATCTTTAAAAATAATAAGATC
>NCRO01000428.1 GCA_002849045.2 Candidatus Sediminicultor secundus | reverse complement strand
AAAGGGATTTGAGATATCTGAAATAGGCAGCTAAGAATATTGGCAGTATAAAAATCAATGGCGAATATTTTCCCTGTCTTTAAAGAAGCACGGTAAAAAGAAACAAGCCTGTCAATATTCTGGGCTGAAAAATAAAGAAGGGTCATATTTTTACCCGCCTTTAATAATTTCACCGTCTCATCTTCAATCTCTGTTTCAGATTCTCGCCAAGTTTACTGAAATATTCACCATCTGCTTGATTAGATGAACCCATCTTTAAACCTATTTCTACTAGTTCTTTTTCGTTTATAGCATTAAGAATATATCTTCCATAAGTCAAGTTACCTAATTCTTCTTTCTTTATGTCTGCATCTAATATTTTCATCGCTTGCTGAGTTATCTCTATCTTCTTGTTTAAAGCATCTAATAACTCTTCAGAACCAGTATAGTAAGCATAATAAAGCCTGAATATTTCATTATAATAAGGTAAATCAGGATCATCATAAATGCGTAGTTCTGTAACAATTCTCTGGAAATCCTCTGTATTAATATCAGTTTTATTGCCCCATAACGCAGCATGTACTGGCAGAGCAGCCAATATTAGCAAAAAAATAGTAACTACTATTAATTTTCTACTTCGTTTAAAAAATATTCGAACTTCCATTCAATAGCTTCCTATTTTTGAAAATAAATTTTAAAATTCTTTGTTATAAAGTTATAAAAGTACCTTTGCAATTATCAAGAAAATTTTATTTTTACTACTAACTTATATACTACACAAACTTTAAAAAATCCTTCTTTTTAGGATATTAACTTTATTAAAGATTTTTATAAAGATCTTGCAAAACCTCTCAAATCTTTTATAATTCCCTATTACCGCAAATTTGTTCATTAAAAGTCACTCTTTAAAACTTTTCCTTAAACCATTCTAATTTTTACTGACCTTATAATCCTTAAACTTATCTTTTCTTTAAATATTTCCTAATAGTTAATGGAATAATGGGGAACATTTTAAAGAGATCCTCTACTGAATATAGCTTTGCGAAAGACTCTAATTAAGGGTGTCAACTAATTTATAAAAGGATTTATCTAACTTATTATTTGGTAAGTCTTAAGTCAAAAATAAGTACAAGCTATTAACAATGCTTCGATTGATAGTATACGGAACATTAATACATTGTTTACTTCATAAATATAAAGCAACCTACTTGCATTTGTTCAATAGCAACGAGTTCCCAACCGTCCTTGGCATAGTTGTTAAGCAATGACTCAATTTTTGCGGCATCGAACAGTTCCGAAAAATCCACTGCCTTATATTGAATATTCCTTGCAGCGTTAGTGACCGAAGGCGACACAAAAAGCACTATAAGATTTATTACTAATAAAGATGCGATCACAAGAAGTATTACTTTAATAAACAAATTTTTCTTCATGGTTTTTCTCCTTTCTAAAAAAATATGCCTTATAATGGTTTTTCTAAAATACAGAAATTCATAAAGCCAGAAATTACGAGACACGGAATTTAGCTTAAATAAGCCAAAATAAGAAATTTTTACCACTTATTTAAAAATTCTCTGATTGCGTCCTCTGGAAAGAGATTAAGATAAATTTCAGTAATGGCTAATCTATCATGGCCCAAAAGAGATTGAAGGGCTCTGGTAGAAATTCTTTTTTTAATACAATTTACTGAAAAACTATGCCTTAAAACATGCGGACTGACTTTCTTTGAAATTCCGGCTTTATCGGCTGTTTTTTTATTATTCTTTCGATTGTCATTGTAAATAAAAAAACAGAGTAAGAAAACAATTATATTACTTCTTTACTCTGTCCTTTTACCTGAAAGATTCTTCCCAAAGAATTAGGAAATATCTCTTTAAGCAAACTCTGTAAGGCCTTTCCTATTATTTAGGAATTGCCCCTTCGGTGCTTTTATATATAAAGCTCTCCAGAGTTCTGTCCGGCAACAGTCCTTTTGCCTGAAAGTTTGGATACTTTTGGTATCTTGCCTCTTCGGCTCCTTTTCTTTTTAAAATAAAAGAAAAGGTCTCTCCTGTTACCTTCATACAGGTTACAATATTAAATTTATAGAATATAAAATAATCATTTACGTGAAATATTTTACTTTATACTCCATATATTATATATACCATACTTATTTTAAAAATCCTTCTTTTTGTCAAAAATAAAAACCCAAAACTTTAATTCAAAAAAGTCATTTAAGAAAATGGATCATATTGTTTATTTATTTAAATACCCCTCACACCACAAAAACCTCTCCATCTGAAACCTGTTCTATCTTCCGGCTAAACAAACCACCATATTTATCAGGATGAAAAGTATGAATGGGAATTATTTTCCCCGGCTTTAATTTTTTTACCACTTTTTTCAAAGTAGCAATCTCGGCATGTCCGCTGGTATGAACCTGGTAAAATTTCATATTCTTTTTCTTTATAAATCTCATCATCTTCTGCATGGAATAATCCTGTAAATACCCTTCCCACAACGAATAAATAAATGTAGCCCCTTCAATGTTTTTAATTAACCTTAAATCCCTCAACATCGATGGCCTGACCATCATCATTATTTCCCCGCTCCTATCAGAAATCTCTTTCTTGGTCATCTTATAACTTCTATACCTATACATTAATTCTTGTTCACCCTGCTGTGTTATTCTCCTGCACAGCCAATAAGGGAAGAAAACTCTGATGTTTGCATAATATTCAGATGGGTAAGGAATTCTGGCATAATCTTTTAGGCAGCTAAGAATATTGGCAGTATAAAAATCAATGGCGAATATTTTCCCTGTCTTTAAAGAAGCACGGTAAAAAGAAACAAGCCTGTCAATATTCTGGGCTGAAAAATAAAGAAGGGTCATATTTTTACCCGCCTTTAATAATTTCACCGTCTCATCTTCAATCTCTGTTTCAGATTTAAATTCTCCTGCTCCCTTTCCTTTTAATCCTCTATCCAAAACTGTTCCTTCAAGGAGAAGTACATCTATATCCTCCGGCGCATGATTCAAAAACCATTGGAATGCTTTTTGCTTTCGGCCATGTTCCCTGAAATCACCGGAATAAATAAAACTCTTCCCATCCGCCTCTACCAAAAAAGCATAGGAATCAAAAGCTGAATGGATGTCTCTTATACACATCTGACGCTGCCGACACCCCCACACCTGCAGCCCCAGTCGCTC
>NCRO01000427.1 GCA_002849045.2 Candidatus Sediminicultor secundus | reverse complement strand
TTGATTCCAATTATCGTAGTTATTTTTATAATCTATATTTTCTTTCAATTTATACCGGTAGGATTATGGATTTCAGCTATAGCGGCAGGAGTAAAGGTGGGAATTTTTACTTTAGTGGGTATGAGACTTAGAAGGGTGCCGCCTCATAAGATTGTTGGCGCCTTAATAAAAGCCACTAAAGCAGGCTTGGACGTTTCCATTGATAAATTAGAAGCACATTTCCTGGCTGGGGGAGATGTTGACCGAGTAGTAGATTCCTTGATTGCTGCTGAGAGAGCCGGCCTTAATTTAACCTTTGAAAAAGCAACCGCTATTGATTTAGCCGGCAGAAATGTCTTGGAGGCAGTACAGATGAGTGTAAATCCGAAAGTAATAAAAACTCCGATAGTAGCAGCTGTAGCTAAAAATGGTATTCAGGTTATGGCTACTGCCAGGGTAACTGTAAGAGCTAACATTGAACGCCTGGTGGGAGGAGCCGGTGAGGAGACAATTATAGCGAGGGTAGGAGAAGGAATTGTCACTACCATCGGTTCATCAGAGGCCCATAAAAATGTTTTAGAAAATCCGGATAATATTTCTAAAACTGTGTTAAAAAAAGGATTAGATGCCGGGACTGCTTTTGAGATATTATCTATCGATATTGCTGATGTTGATGTAGGTAAAAATATTGGTGCGATACTACAGACTGATCAGGCAGAAGCTGATAAGAAAATTGCTCAAGCCATGGCTGAGCAGAGAAGGGCATTAGCAGTAGCTCAGGAGCAGGAAATGAAGGCCAGAGTTCAGGAAATGAAAGCGAAAGTAGTAGAAGCAGAAGCAGAAGTTCCGAAGGCAATGGCAGAAGCCCTAAGAAAAGGTAAATTAGGAGTAATGGATTATTACAATTTGAAAAATATCGCCGCTGATACTTCCATGCGGGATAGTATCGCTGACACCTCAAAGAAGAAAGAAAATAGGTAAGATAATATTATTTTACTTAAAAAGGATAAAATAAACAATGTCATTAGTTTTATATATATTTATTTTCTATATTATAATAAGTTTGTTAAGCCGGATAGGAAATAAGAAAAGAAGATCTTATAGCTTAATACGGAAAGAAGAAGATAATTCTATCTCGGTATTTTCGGAAATTCAGGATGAAGCAGGTTCACATGAGGAGAAGACTAATATAAAACAAGTTGATAATATGAGAAAAAGGGATAAAATTATTATAGATGACGAGGTTATGGAATTTTATAAGGACAAAGATGAGGATAAAGAGAAAGAGGTTTTAGCTGAAAAGTGGGCAGTAGAAGATGGGGAAGAAATTTCATCTGGCCGTGAAAGCGGATTGGAAATATATTTATCTGATAATATTTTAATTAACGGAATAATATTATCAGAGATAATTGCTCCACCCAGAGCTCTAAGGCCTTATGATTTTCAGAGATACAAAAGGTTGAGATGAAATTAGTCGTTAGTGAATAGTGAATAGTCGTTAGTATTAAATACAAGATGCAGTTTTTCAGTTTAGGATAAAGCTAAAAAGCTAAAAGCGAAAAACCATAATTCAAAATTTAAAACCTCTTTCTTGGTTTTTAGTTTTGAGTTTTGGTTTTGCACTTTGCGTTTTACACTTTTAGTTCCTTTACTATATTTTACGAAAGCAGGGAAATATAATAGAAAAAGATAAAAACATAAGTAAAAGTATATTAATTAATAATAAAGATGAGCTAAGAGAACTTTTTGGACAATATGATGAAAATATCAAATTTATCAACCAGCATTTTTCCATAAGAATATCAACACAAAATGATAGCAAGTTGGTTATTTCAGGGATAAAGAGTGAAACGGATAAAGCTGTAAAAATAATTGAAGGACTTCTCTCCATAATTAGAAAAGGGCATCCACTTTCTGTAGCACAGGTAAAATACCATGTTGAAATGTCTCAGAATAACCAGCCTGTAGATTGGAAATTATTATATAAAGACGTGATTCGCGTTTTTAAAAAAGATAAAGAGATTAGGCCAAAAACCTTAGGTCAACAGAAATATATAGAAGCTATTAAAAGGAATGATATTGTCTTTGCTATCGGGCCTGCTGGTACGGGAAAGACTTACTTAGCAGTAGCTATTGCTCTGTCTGCCTTAAAGGATAAAGAAGTAGATAGAATAATTTTAGTTAGACCAGCGGTAGAAGCCGGGGAAAGCTTAGGTTATTTACCCGGAGATTTATTGGAAAAGATAGATCCTTATTTTCGCCCCTTGTATGATGCAATGTACGAAATGATACCTTCCGAAAAATTCCAAAAGTATATGGAAAGAGGGATAATAGAAATAGCCCCTTTAGCCTATATGAGGGGAAGAACTTTAAATAATTCATTTATTATCTTAGACGATGCTCAAAATACTACTTTAGGCCAGATGAAGATGTTTTTAACCCGTTTTGGTTTTGGTTCTAAAGTTATAATTAATGGAGATATTACTCAGGTAGATTTACCACTTAAAGAACATTCCGGATTAATAAGAGTGGCAAAGATACTTAAAAAAATAAAAGGCATCGAATTTATATACCTTAATGCTCGGGACGTGGTGAGACACAGATTGGTTCAAGAGATTATTCGTGCTTACGAAAGGGAAGATTTACGGAACCAGGAAAGGGAGTGATTCAATCTCGTGAAACTATATGAAAAATGGAACAAATGGAAAAGTAGAGATAAAGTACCGAGTAAAAATATGCAAAAGAAAAAATTGACTGATAAAAATATAATACAAAAAATATCTATATTTTTTATTTTGTTAATCGCCATTACCCTCGTTCTGTCTATTAATTTTTTCCCGGATAAAATTCTCTTAAAAGAAGGGCAAATCTGTTCTAAAGATATTTTATCCCCGGGGGATTTTGAATTTGTAAATTTAGAAGCAACACAAAATTTAAAAGAAAAGGCCGCCAAATCGATAAAAGAAGTGTATGATTTAAATTTAGCAAATATTGAAAATGTTGAAAAACAAATAGATAGTCTCTTTTTAAAGATAAAAGAATACAAAGAAAAAATAGATGAATCATCTAAAGATGCTAATAATGATGTAACGGAGAACGGTAAGAGATTGACAGATGATGAATTAAACGAAATGGCTAATGAAATAAATGAAGATTTAGGATTATATATTAATGAAAAAATCATAGCGGATTGTCTTCAATTTGATAACTTAACTTTAGAAAAAATACGGGTGGATATTAAAAGTTCTATGAGAAAAATTATGGAACAAGGGATCAAAGAAGATGATTTAGAAAATGCTAAAAAACAACTAATTAGAGAGATTAGCGAGATTTCTATTGATTATCACGATGCCTTGATTGCCAGCGATATTGCTACTTCTTTGCTTCTACCAAGTTTATTTTTAAATGAAGAAGATACAGAAAAAAGACGTCAGGAAGCCATCACTTCAGTAGATGATGTTATAAGAACGATTCAAAAAGGTCAGATAATTATAAGAAAAGGAGAAGTGGCAACTTCGGAAGATATGGCCATTCTAAATGCTTTAGGCCTGAAAAACCCCAAGATAAATTTTTCCAACATTCTAGGAATAATTATGATTACTGCGATCTGCCTCTTAGTGGTCTTTTTATATTTGAACTACTTTTACCCTGATATTTACGAAAGTATAAGTAAATTGATATTATTAGGCATTATTTCTATTTTTGTTGTTTTGCTTGCTAAATTAGCAAGTCAAGCATCAGGATATTTAATGCCTATTGCATCTGCCTCAATGTTAATTGCCATATCTTTAAGTCCTAATATTGCCATATTGCTTACCGTCATATTGAGCTTGTTAATAGGATTTATGCCGGGAGGCGGATTAAATTATATTTTAGTCTCGGTAATTAGCGGGATTGTAGCCATATATAGTATTAGGAAAGCCACCCAAAGGTCAAGCCTGACCCGTGCAGGGTTAATTATTGCCGGAGTTAATATCATTACTATATCAGCTCTGGGTTTAATTAACAATGAGGGTTATTATCTAATTTTACAAAACAATTTATGGGGAATATTGAACGGCTTTTTGGCAGTCATTTTGACTATCGGAATTCTACCTTTCTTAGAAAGCTATTTCGATATCGCTACCTCCTTTAAACTGATGGAATTATCTAATCCTAACCAATCTTTACTAAAAAGGATGATATTGGAAGCTCCCGGTACCTATCATCACAGCATAGTTGTAGGAAATCTATCGGAGACCGCAGCCGAAGAGATCGGAGGTAACGGATTATTAGCTCGAGTTGGTGCTATTTATCATGATATAGGTAAAATAAAAAGACCTTATTTCTTTACTGAGAATCAAGAAGCATATAAAAATATTCATGATGAGATGGAACCTAGTTTAAGCGCTTTAGTAATTGCTTCTCATGTTAAAGAGGGGTTAGAATTGGCGAAAAAAAACAAACTCCCTAAGGATATAACTGATATAATTGCCCAACACCACGGAACCAACTTGATTACCTATTTCTTCCACAGAGCATTAAAAGAAAATGGTTCAAATGTTGATGCAGTCGCCGAAGAGAATTTCCGTTATTCCGGACCAAAACCCCAGAGCAAAGAAGCAGGAATTATTTTATTGGCTGATTCATTAGAAGCAGCAACCAGAAGCTTAACCAATCCTACGGCAACCAGAATAAAAACCCTGGTAAAAGAGATTGTCCAGAAAAATTTGGAAAATGGCCAGCTGGAAGAATGTGATTTAACCTTGAAAGATTTAGACAAAATTGGAGATAGTTTTTCCCGGATACTTACCGGAATGTTTCACAGCCGGGTGGAATATCCCGATGAGGATTTAATAAAAAAAATAAAAGAAGAGAAAAAAAAGAATGGAAATTCTAATAAAAAATCAACAAAAAATAAAAAAGGAAAATCAAAAAAAAAAAAAAAAGAAAAATAAAAAAAGAAATAAAAAAAAAAAAAAAAGAAAAAAAA
>NCRO01000426.1 GCA_002849045.2 Candidatus Sediminicultor secundus | reverse complement strand
AAAATATTTTCCATAACCCTTCTTTACAATTATATCCCTCGCTATAGAATCCACTTCTTTGCACTTTACGCACGGCTTTAAAAATTCGAGGGCTTTTTTTTGTGCTTCCAAGACAATAGAAAATATCTTTTTTTGTTTTTCGTTTTCTTTACCCATAATTACAGTACGGGTTATGTCAGAATTATAATTATGATAATTCGCTCCCACATCAATAATTATAAGTTCTCCTTGGTCAATCTTCTTTTCAGAAGGTTTTCCGTGAATCAAAGATGACCTTTTACCCGATACCACAATTATGTCGAAAGATTCTTTCTGGGCACCTTTTTTTCTCATAGTATAAGCTAACTCAGAGGCAATATCAAGCTCTCGTACGCCTGGTTTTATTATTTCAAATACATCTTTTAAACTTTCTGTGGTTATCTGAGCAGCTTTTTTAATTTTAATAATTTCTTCTTTATCTTTTATCATCCTTATTTGTTCGATTATGTTTTCTGTGGGTAGAAATTCTATAGAGTCAAAACTATTAGAATATTTCTTAAAGTCAGCATAACTTAAATTATTGCTTTCAAAGGCAATCTTTTTCATCTTACTTTTTGCTAAGATCTTTTTTAACGCTAATATCCGTGCATTCTTTTTATTCGGCTCATCAGTTAAAATTTTAAAATCAGGGCTTTCTTTTTGAGCTTGTTCAGTATAACGTGAATCAGTCAGCAAATAATTTTTACCATTAGTAATCAAAGCAAATCCTTCTCCATCAAATCCGGTTAAATAATTTAAGTTTTTTAAGTTAGTAACTAAGAACCCTTCGATTTCTTTGTTTTCTTTTTCTATTTTATCTCTAAATATTTTCAATCTTTTTTTAATCAAGATTAATCCCTCCCCCTCCATACTTTTCAATAATTTTCTGGTTTGTCTCTTCAATGGATAAATCAGTTACATCAATAATATAATCTGCTGCCGGGAAACTTGGAGTTTTTAAACTTAAGATACTTTTTGCAGATTGAAAAACTTGATTCCATTGTCTGAGCAGCTGAGATTTTTCATCTTCAAATTTATTTCTTTTAAAATTTATCTTACTGGTAATCAAGCTGACTACTAAACCATTTTGCTTCAAAGCTTTAATATTTTTCCTATTTAAAATACTTCCACCGCCAACCACAATTACCGTGTTAGACACATTTAATATTTTTTTTATTATATTGTTTTCTAAAGACCGGAATTGTTTTTCTCCAATTTTTTTTAATAATTCTGGGAGGTCTAATCCGCTCTCTCTTTTTATAATACCATCAGTATCTATGAACTTCATCTTTAATCTACGTGCCAATTCTTCTCCAACTTCTGATTTCTTCGTTCCTTTCAACCCGACTAATATTATATTTTTCAGTATCATTCAATCTCTCCTACTAAATCATATTCGGAAGCTTTTGTTACTTTTACTTTTACGAATTTTCCGACTTGTGCCTTGTCCGTTCTTACTACAACTTTTCCCTCTATCTCCTGATCCTCTCCTT
>NCRO01000425.1 GCA_002849045.2 Candidatus Sediminicultor secundus | reverse complement strand
TCTACTCTCTGCTTATCGTCGGCAGCGTCAGATGTTTATAAGAGACAGTACTTGTAAGTACCCGTTGTAAATCTTCTTCTCTATATACTCCCATAGCTACTTTTTTATCAACAACATCTATTAAATCCGACTGCCCGCTAAGATTTAAAATAATAACTGGTTTGTTCATCGCGATTGCTTCAATTGCTGTGGTTGAATGTTTTGTAATCAAAACATCACACGCAAAAAGAAGCTCATATGGGTCTGAATTGCTGGCAGGCAACACCGCATCAATATTATAATAAAGCAAATATTTCGATATTAATTTTCTATGTTCTTCATTCTCATCAGGATGCTGTTTAATGACCAGGCAAACACCTTGCATATTCTTTATGCTATTACTGACCGCCGTCAAATTTTTTTGGTTTTCGATTTCGCTCAACGCGTGGCTTTGGGTTGTCCAAAGAATAATTTTTTTTACCTTCTTTATATTAAATTTTTCAAGAATCTTATCTTTTTTATATACTTCATTTGTTCGTGGTAAGAAATCGAGTTTATGAGACCCTGTAACTACAACTTCCCAAGGCTTATACATACTCTGCGTAAATAAACCGAATTCCCGTTTACCGTAGACACAGGTGATATCTGGAAGAACAATTCGTGCAACTGCAGGATGAAAATCATTACAAAAATCATCTTTCGTTAAACTGCCGTGTTGTATAGCTAACGTTGGAATTCCTTTTGTCTTTGCAGCAATGATTATTGACTGCTCAAATGCAGAACTTTCCTTCGCCAAAACGATCACATCAGGATTTTCATAGTCGATCATGTTTTTTGCCACTTCTATACAACGGACGCAATATGGAAAATATATGCATACGAAATATTCTAATATGTTGACAAAACTCGCATAGGATATCCCTTGCTGTTCAATCCACTTAAACTTCTTTAAACATTTTTCTCTAGAAATTTGCTTCCAAATCTGGCTGGCATGTTTTTTGGTTCTCAGCTCGCTTTTTCTTGCTTTTTTATACATGTAGAAATGAAATGGTTTGAATGGAATATGCCAGTTGTACAATCTATTATAAAGGATACCCAACCCATTCAATGAAAAACTCATTGGATAGACAGCGACCGTATTCACTCCGCTTTCGAGATTTCTCACAATCGGCTCGTAAAATACATCTGTTTTGCCTCTGCCATGGCTATCATGGCCTCTAAGTTCCCTCCAGTTGCTATCATCTGTAAAGAATAGTACCTTGTGAGATCCCTCCTGTATCCGGTTTTTGCTCTTAGAAAGCTTTACTGCTGCTTTTGATAAAAATACTTTAAGATCTCGGAGAACAGGTCGTAATAGATCATACCGCATCTCTGCTGTGGCTGCTTTATGATTCTGATTAAATGAATTTTCAGTCAAACTTACCAAGCGGCCAAAAAATTTATTTTGAATGTTCCACCATAAGGAGATATTATCGTACGCTAAAAGATCAATGATTGTTTTATTGCCGATAATTTCAAGTGAAACAAGCCTGTCGATACAGTATCGGGCTTTACCATAGGCATTCAATTGATCAATCTTTTTTTCCATATTTAATTCCTTTCATGTCCACTTAGGACTTTGTATGAGTGGACATTGTACAGCAACAAGATATTTTCTCTATCATGCTCGGCACTTATGCCCTGTCTATAACTGATTAACTAAACATGCGATTTATTTGTAGAGGAGCCAAGGCATTTTATACACCCTGGAACTTAAAATCCAAACCATTATAAATTCATAAAAAAAGTTACCATTGTGGACTAAGCTGCTCTAATTGCACCACTTACTTTTATTGTATAAAAATAAACTAGATTGTTAAATGCATTAATTTGCCAATTTCTTTTCGAAAAACAATAATACTAAATAATCCTAATAGTATTAATTTTATAATAATAAACAATACAATGTTTAAACCTAAATCACCTAATAAATAAGCGCATGCAATAAAACCAAACATAATCAACGTAGGTTTCCAAATCATCCATAAAGGAGGTATTCTTTGTTTTAAAATAAATTTTGCGACAATCCAGAACACCAAAAATATTATAAAATATGATATTACTATCGTATAGGCACCAGCGATATATCCATATTTAGGTATATATATTGCATTTAATATAATATTTGAAATTCCTGCGGTTAGAGCAATAACTGAATGAAATATAGTGTTTTTTGTATATCTCGGATAAATTCCGTATATAGTAAACATTTCATAAAAAACATATCCTATAACAACCATAGATAATACCTTCCTACCGCACCATGTAAATTCAAGGAAAGCACTATAGTTATGATTCCAATATAAGAATTAAAAACTGTTATAATTCCATAATCCTCCTGAGTAAAGAGGCGAGTGAATATTGGAATAGAAATAAACCCTAAAGTTTTAGTAGTAATGTTTGCAAAAAATAATTCTTTGAATGTATTAAAGTTTTAAATATATCAGAATTTTTTATTTTATTTATTAA
>NCRO01000424.1 GCA_002849045.2 Candidatus Sediminicultor secundus | reverse complement strand
GAATATGATCAAGGGCAAAGATATTGGCTAAAGTACACTAAACCTGTTCTCATTGAAGAAGCTCTTAAGTCGACAGTAAATAGGCTTTCTCCAGGAGGAAAACTTTTAAGTCATGAGATAAGCGACATCGAAGACCTTAACCATCCCATAGAGATAAAAATGGAATTTGAGGGGCCAAAATTTTTAACCAAGGCTGGGGAAGATAGACTTGTTCCTCAATTAGGGGGATTCTCCAGCAGTTTAGTTTCTCGGGATAAAAGAAGTTATCCCATTGATTTTCGTACTCTTGATAAGTTCGAGGTAATGGTTAAAATTAAACTTGCGGAAAATCTTACGGTAAAATATTTACCTCCACCGATTATTAAAGATACTCCGTGGTTTACTTATATTAACAAATACAGTTTTTCTCAAGGGGTTATCTCTTTTGAAGAAAGTTTGATTCATAAAAAGACTTTGGTAATTCCGGAAGATTATAAAGAGTATAAGAAAATTTGCGAGGACCTTGCTCGTCAGGCAGATAAGCAGGTTGTTTTGAATTTCAAATAACCTTCCTTTAGTAGAGTTCTTTAATTTCTAAGATTAGGTCTTCGTGGATTTTGGTTAGGGTGGTAAGTTCCTGGTTATATTTTTTTAAATCAATCATCAAGATTTGTACTTTTTTTGAATCTTTAAGGATGATTGGGTTACATAATTGACCCTCTATGGTAGCTTTATTCTTTTCTAAAATCTTTATCTCTCCTTCAACTGATTCTAATTTATCTAAAAT
>NCRO01000042.1 GCA_002849045.2 Candidatus Sediminicultor secundus | reverse complement strand
TTAGAGAAAAATATAAAAAACAAAATAAATAACTTTTTAAGTATTCGGGAGTCAGAAGCCAGAAGTCAGAATTAACATGTATATAAGGAAAAAGAAGAAACATAGTCTGGGAAAAATACAGGGGACGTTTGTACGTGCGGCCAGGTTTAGGTCGTGATATTTAGCAGGTGAAAATCCTGTCTGGTAAGATTATAGCCGAATCGTAAGTTGCGAGTCTTGGAGTCTTTTTTGGAGTAATCCATAAGATTTAAGCGTAGACAGTTAGGTAATAGGCCTGTAAAAATGAAATCTCTACTTAAGATTTCTGTGATTGAGCCCCGAAATGTCCGCTAGTGGGAAGGTCGATGATTTGTACAAGTAGGAAGACCACATCTTACCCTCCCCAAGGCAAGAAGAGTAAGGCTTCCCCGGGGTCAAAGAGCCAGGCATGTTACAACAATGATATCACGGCAAGCCTTCAAGGCCCTGCTGATTCTTTCTAAAATAAGGGAGTATGATAAACAACCGATACAAAGGGAGGATATCAAATAATCAGTAGAGGGAGTCGGATAGCCCTATAGTACCTATGACCTCGGGTAAGGGGAGAAAATAGGGTCTTTATTCTTTACAGTTCATTAAACTATTTTGTCAACAATAAAGATTTGACCCCGGCAGACTATTTCAGGATGCTTCAGATATTAGAACATTTAAAGAAAAAATAGAATTTTGAAAATAAATTTGGACATCCCATTTTTTTAAAACTGTTAAGCACTATGAAGAATTTCTTTAAGAACCCCGAAAGCTAATGGCAAAGAAAACAAAGGAATATTATAGGGAACTTTAGAATTAAGGTAATTTGTCAATAATAAAGACCTCGGTAGATTAATAATTTGCCGATTTTGTTTTTGGAAATTTATTAAAACATGTGGGTGATTTAATTATTATGAAAAACAAATTAATAATTCTATTAAGTTTTTTAGTCATCGTAGCTATTTTAACATCTTGTATTGAAAATCAATTAGATATAGAGTATAGTTTGATTTTTTCTGAAGTTGTTAATCAATTAGATACTCCCGAAAAATTATTGGAGTATATGAAAGACAATTTTACAGAGGCATGGCATGAAGGCCACATTTCTTATTCTCCGGAGGTATTTTTTAATATTAAAGAAGGAGGCTGTAAAGAACTTGCTACATTTGGTTCATACGTGTTAGAACAACATGGATATGAAGTAAAAATAATGCTTGTAAAATTAAGTGGTGAACTAATAGGTCAGCATTCACTGACTCTTTTTCGAGATAAAGATGGCAAACTAAAATATATAACAAATAACATGAAATATATTGAAATAATCGAAGTGGAATCAGTGGGGGATGTTTTAGTTTGCGAGACAGAAAGATTAGGTTGTGAAATTACAAAATATGGATTTGTTCCGGCAGGCAGCACCTATGTCTGGGTTGATGGTTTATAGTTAAATATATACTTTTAAATGCAAAAGTTTGTTGATATCGCAAAATCGCCTGCGCCATACGTGAAATTGAAATAAACAGGGACACATCCCATTTTCTTTAAAACTGTTAAGCATTATGAAGAGTTTCTTCAAGAACGTCGAAAACTAATGGCTAAGAAAATAAAGAAATATTATTGGAAACTTTAGACTTAAACATAATTGTTAATTATAAGGATTTAGTTCCAAGAGCCGAGGTTTTAAAATGGAATTACTTCTATTCTCAAAAATATCATTTGGAATTCCTGAACCTATCGCTTTAATCGAATGCTACTGCTACCAAAATGATTTTTATGCTAAATATGATCTTCTGGAAGATAAGAAAATTGAGGATGTAAATAAAATTGGTGCACGTATCAAGAAAGAAGTACTTTCAGAATGTAAAAAAATAACTGAAAGGACAAAGAGTGTAAATATATTTGAATATAATCTTGAGCAATTTTTAAGCCTGGATGAGAAAGACAGAGATGAACAGATTAAAGAACTAAATGAATTTGTTATTCAGAAGTTGTTAAAGATTAATGGTATTGGTTTGTCTACTACTACAAAGATTCTACATACTCTTTATCCAAAAATTATTCCTATGATTGATAATCCTCTTCAAAAGAAATATCGCGAAGTAATTAATAATATATGGACAGCGAAACGAGCCGATGAAATATTTGTTGATTTTTATAATAATCTGAAAATAGAATCTAATCGGAAAAATTTAAATTATATCTTTGATAAATTATTGGAAAATAATATTTGCCATTTAAGCAAGATAAGAATATTTGATATTCTTTGGTGGTCATATCTGAAAGCTGAGAAATTAAGGGAAGAAATAGGGATTAATTGGAATACAATAAGATATTAGTTAGATACCTAATTTGCAATTTTATAAAACTAATACAAAAAAGGAAGGTGTATTATGAGCAGAATAAAACAAGATCCCGATTCACATGGTAGTCTTAAAAACTTGCAAGTCGTTATTAATAACAAAAAGAAATATCTGGACGCTGAAATATCAAAAGTGATTGGGAAGCAAATGAAAATTGATTGGAGATCTCCCTTGAAGTCAGATGATTATGCAGAGTATCGCGATGAGGATTTTTTAGAAAAGTTAGGGATATTAAGTAAAATAAAATATCCTTTAAGTGATTTTTGGCCTGACAATGGTCCTCAATGGGATGCATTAGGGGTTGGCGGAGATGAAATTATACTGGTTGAAGCGAAGGCAAATATTCCTGAAATGGTAAGCTCTGGAACTGGTGCAAAAAATCCTCAATCAATTAAAAAAATAAGAAATTCCCTTGATGAGGTAAAAAAATATTTGAGTGTTAGCGATAGCATTGATTGGACTGGAACATTTTACCAATATGTGAACCGAATAGCTCATCTATATTATTTAAGAGAAAAAAATAAGATTAAAGCCCATCTTTTATTCATCTACTTTATTAATGATGTGTTAGTTAATGGACCAAAAACTAATGATGAATGGCTTGGAGCTATTCAAACAATGGAGTGTTATTTGGGGTTGGCTAAAAAACATAAATTAAGAAAATATATTTATGATATTTTTATAGATGTTAATGACTTGAATAGATAATGGGGTCAAACTTTACAAGTTCACAAATCATTGAAGAAGTCACTGAAATAGAAATAGATGAAATAAAAGGAAATGCAAGGTCTAAAGGGATATCAGATATTAGAAAGACATACATTAAATTTCTTAAAAAGTTTACAGATTTATCGAACAGAGAAATAGCCAATCAGCATGAAATCAGAAGTTAAACGGTAACCAATGTATTAGGAGGAAGATATAAGGAAAATGATTTCATTATTAAACCGAGTGCAGAAATCGATAAGAATGTGAACTTGTGAAGCCTGACCACAAAGGACATATTAGTAGTTATCGGACATGCTGTGGCTTAATGTTTTATGTTTAATTAATTTGTTCTGCAGATGTAATGTAAAATTACTTTTTTTTTCAGGTGACGAAATGAGTAATGAAAAAATATTAAAACCAATTACCTATTGGTCATCACTACTTTACTTTGGAATTCCTTCAATGGTTATTACAATTTTTATTTATTATTTATGGCCATATCTTAATAAAATTGGAACACCGGCAATTGTTAGTTTCGCATTCATAATGTATGTTCCCTTAGCTTCATTATTAATTGCATCATTGTTAGCTTTTCTAATTGAAGGCAATAAGATGTCATGGGCAAATTTAAAAAATAGATTTCGACTTAAACCCATGAAAAAAAGAGAATGGCTTTGGACAATCGGGCTTATTATTTTCGCAATAATCTCATATGGCGGATTGTCATTTACCGCAAAATGGTTAGCCTCTATTCAGATATTTTCACCACCCGATTTTTTACCACCTATTGTTGATCCCAGAGTAGAACAAACAATATTTCCAAAAGAATTTATGGGTATAATATTAAAAGGAAAATGGTGGATTGTATTTGGGTATTTGGGAGGATTATTTTTAAATATTTTTGGAGAAGAATTTTGGTGGAGAGGATATATCCTTCCGCGGCAAGAGGTGGTAATGGGTAAATACACTTGGATTATTCATGGTATATTATGGACACTGTTTCATATTTTTTGGAAATGGAATTTAATAATGTTATTACCTGTTTGTTTATCAATCTCATTTGTATCAAGTAAGTTAAAAAACACCTGGCCGGCCATTATTGCTCATTTTGCCTTAAATGGAGTGGGAGTAATTCCGCTTATTTTGGGAGTGTTAGGTAGCAATAGTTAAAAAAGTAATATAGAATATACTGCAGAACAGAAATGAATAAACAAAAATCGCCACAGCACGATCCGACAACAGCGAATATCCAAAATTTTTTACTCTACCGGGTTGTGGTGTAAAAAAGAATTGCCGTGGGCTACTACCGTTGTTACCATGTTCAACAGTCCTTTTATTAAATCCGGGCAAAAAACTTCGGATCATCCGCAAACGTTATATGCAATACCGCATAAGGTTTATTGAAAATAATTATTTTTTAAGAAGGATGCTAATAAATATAATTTATAAATATAAATAATTAGGAGTGATTAAATGATTAATGAAGAAAAAAAACAAATATTATTTAAAATTCCAGACATGCTAAAAATTATTGGTATTCTCGGTGGTACATTAGGTTTACTTGTTGTTATGTTATCAACGATTGCTTATATACCTGAACATCCGGAATTTTCTATTTTAACTACTTATCTTAGTGATATTGGAGATACAGACGGATGGCCACAAATAATATTTAATTCCGGTACTCTTATTGCGGCTCCAATACGTTATCTTATAATAGTTTTATTAGCTTTACGTTTATTTGAATTGGGTGCCGGAAGAGCATTTGTTTTTACAACATTATTAATAGGATTTATATCCACTTTTGGTACTATATTAATGACTGCAACTCCATTCAGTGTAGCTCCAGGGATTCATAAAATGGGAATTGGACTATACTTTTTAGGAGTTGTCTGTTTACAATTAATAATTTTTATCAGAGAATGGACATTGAAAAGCATAACAAAGCTATTACCAATTTTAAGTATTTCTATGGTTATAATATTTCTTGTTTTTGCGATATTAATGATTTTATATGAAAAAGGTATTGTTAATAGGAATATACCAGTGATTTGGGAATGGATGTGTGTCTTATTATCTATTATCTGGGTATTTGCACACAGTATAATATTAGGAGACAATAAAGGTAAATATTTGAAATGAAAGTTTCAATTAAATTAATTAATCTATAAATATGCGGTATTGCATATAACAGCGAATAGCCGGCTTCGCTCCGCTTCGCCCAAATTGCCAGGAAATTATTCTTGCAGGTTTGTGTCTTGAAAATAAATAGGGAGATGTACTAGCTCAATAATTCGGTAACTTTTTCTGGTTTCTTATAAGGAATGAAAATGGTAAATTAAAATGCACCTTTGGGCACGAGGCATCGTGCCCCTACAACTTACACTACTACCTGCTCTTCGTTGAGACACATAGGGGTTAGGCTTCACAGGTTCATAAAATGTAAAGCGAAAATAGAATAAAAAATGTGAAGTTGTAAAACCTGACCCAAAGGTAAAACACCCATTAAGAAGAGAGGAAAGAGAAAGGAATAAGGAGGAGAATATGTTTGTAGAAAATCTTGAAAAGATGCAGATTAAATTGGAGTTAATAACTCGAAAATGGTGGTTTTTCCTAATCTTTATTTTAATACAATTTATTCCACCCTATGCCTCAAAGGGATTTGAGATATCTGAAATAGGGATGGTCACCGGAGAGGTTCTTAGCCATTCCCTGGTATATGACTTCCCTACGTTTTATCTCATTTTTAAAATTCTTCCCCTTGCATTGCTCATCTGTATAATCTTGCTTGGAAATAGAGCTGCTCGTATATTTAATCTTTATGTAGCCATTGCTTATCTTCTTTTTGCCTTTCTGCAGAACATTGCCTTTACCGAAAAATATGGCTTGGCAATTATCACCACAAATATGGTTATGTTTCTTCTGGTTGCTCTTTTTTGGTTTTGGGAAGCACTGGTTCAGAAAAGTGATTTTACCTCACCAACAAAATCACCAAAGAAGTATTGGATTATTTCTCTTGCCTTTGTTGCCTTTTGGTATCCCATAAATCCGGAGACGATGGGGCCGGACTTTAATATCCTTTACCTACTCACCAATGAAGCCGGCCTTACTTTTTGTATGATGACACCGGTATATATTTCCCTACTTATTCTACATTACCCCAGAATCAATTTAGTTACATTGAGAGTGACCAGTCTGGTAGGGGTAATTATAGGCTTTTATAATATTTTAACTAATTTTATAATGTTTCCCGGTCTTTTATGGTGGAATGGAATATTGCACTTACCTTTGATATCAATATCTGTATATGGTTTAATAATTTCTCTTAGAAAGAAGATGATAGAATAAATAAACGTGTAACAGAGGGCGGATGAATCGCGGCAATCTCTATTTCCTTAACCAAGAACCGATGTCTTGATTGAAGGAACTATATTTGGAATAATTCGTCATCCTCTTTATTTAGGATTTGCTCTATGTGGAATGTTTTGAAAGGGCCAAGAAGGAGGTCTTAAGATGCAAAGTGTAAATGAGAAAATTATTCTATTTGCATTAGTGCTGCTGGCATTAAGCAATTTGATATTTTTTATTATTAGCTTATATTCTGGCCCGATTATAGGATTTATTACAGCCATCGTCATGGCGATTCATTGGTGGCAAAAAAGAAATAGCAGATTAATTATGATAATGGCAATAGTATGGATTTTAATTCATATTTATGAACTAATCAAGCTTGGAATAAGCTCTTATCCAGTTAATATTTCCCTTAACTTATTGCTTCCGATTCTGTTGTTTTATTGTAGTTTAAAAGCGCATTTACAAATGAAAAAAGAAGAAAAATGAGGGTGCTATTTTAAAAGAGTGAAAGTAAGGGGACTAGTCAAATGTCAACAGTTAAAATTTACGACATGAGAGATAAAGACGATGAATACTTCGTCGGAACCTGCACCCATGTTAATGACACACCAGAGCATCTCCTGAGGAAAGAGATAGATACCTTTGCCAAGAGACGAATTACCTGGCTTCGAAACATGTATAAAAAAGGCTCACGGGTGAAGATTGCTTCAATTAATAATGATCAAGTTGGTTTTTTGCATATCATGCCTATAGAGATTTGTCCCTGGGGTCCGGTTGGGCGGGATCTAATGGTCATTCCCTGTCTGACTGTTATGGGAAAAGCAAACGGCAGAGGTATAGGACGAGCTTTAATTAACTCAGCTGAAGAGGAGGCGAAAGGTCAGGGTCGTAAAGGTATAATATCTATGGGATACTACCATGATCACTGGTTTATGCCAGCTCCATTTTTCGAAAAGTGTGGCTTTTCAATGATAAAGCGAAAAGGCACGATAGCTATTTTAGGGAAATTCTTTGAGGAATCAACAGAATCCCCCCGGTTATTAAAACCAAACTTCCGGTTTAAGCCCATCGCAGGCAAAGCAGTGGTTGATCTTTTTTGGAATACCTTCTGTCCGACAAGTGACATAGAGGCACAGCGAGTCCATGAGGTTACTGTAGAGTTTGGCGACTCAGTAGTAGTTCATGAGTATTGTGCAGATGAAAGATTGATTCTTTCTCGTTATCAAATTCCTCGGGGAATATTTATAAATGGCAAGGAGATATGGTGGGGTCATGAAGCCCCCAAAGAGGGTATCCGAGAAACCATTTCTAATGCCTTAAAGCATAAGTAATAATAAATAATAATAAATAGGGACACCCATTTTCTTAGACAATTAAAATTTTAGTTTTAAGTTAGATAAAGGGGAGGTGTACCAAGTCAATAATTCGGCCACTTTTACCGGAAAACTTATAGAATCTGGGGAGTTTCTTAACCAGGTGGTTGAAACTATAGATATTATTATAGATGGCGTCCTAAAGGAAAACCTCGTGAACTGGAAAGCTAAACCATAGTAAAAAGTAATATGTTGTCCTTATTTTAATTAAAAAAAATTAGATATTAGGAGGTTATAAATATGGATAAAGTAATTAAAGAATTACATCAACATTTAGTAAATGCCGGTTTTAAGAGCTCTATTGTTTCTGCTCAACATTTGCCTTATTTACAGCGTGACTTAAATAAAATAGGGACAGACACCTATTTCTTTATCATCGCCTATACAAAGACGTAAGAGTGTATGGGGTTAGGTCTTGAAATATAACAAAAGCTATATTATCTTTGCAGTATGCCCAGGCCATTACGGATATAATTTTCAGGAGCAATTTATTACGTAACTTCCAGAAGAAATACTATACAAACGATTTTTCTTGATATTAAAAAAATTGAGGGGGAGATATGAAAAGTGATATTGCAAGACCCCTTAATGTTACTAAATTCTAAATTTTTAGAAAAATTAATTAATAAATATCAGAACAATGAAACCATTAAAGATTTTAAAGGTATAGACTATAAAACAGGTGGTATAGCAATAATTGGACAAGATCCAGGCATTACTACCCAAAGCACAGTGGATACTGTACTTATGTTAGATAATGAAAAATCTAACCTTTTTAAATATGTTAAAAAAAATATTTTAAACCCACTAGATATTTCTATAAATGAAATTATTGCGATCAACCTAATAGAGAAACAATTTAATACTTCCTTGAGAGATATTGCTAAACGAGAGAAGGTTAGTTTTTATTTATTGGTATCCAAAATTGCCCAGAAATATTTCTCTTTGTTTGAAATGAAATTAAGCAAATATAAACCCAAATATTTAATTACCTTAGGAAAGCCAGTATTTCATTTTCTCCTATCAAAATCTAATGCAAAGTCATTAGAGTTGAAAAAGGTATTTGCAAGAAAAATTCCAATAGCAATTAATAAAGAACAATACATTTTAATTCCCTGTGTACATTACAATTCTAGAAATATAGAAATATATAAAAATCAAAAAGAGAAAATATCCAATCTAAGATTGAGTTAATTATTCACTTCTTTTCTAATGATTAATTTATCCCATCTAGTTTTTTTCATTCAATAGAAAGGATTATTTATATGAAATTTTCTAATTGGATTAAATGGCCAGATAGAAATAATTTAAATGATCTTCAATATCCTGGGATTTACGCTATCTCTTATAATAAACATAATATGAATAATAAAAGTTTTAATTGGATTGAAGAAATAATATATGTAGGTATGACTAATTCAAAAAAGGGTATAAAAAACAGATTAAGGCAGTTTAATAATACAATTTGTTGGAAAGGAAATAATCATGGTGGCGCTAAAAGAGTAAGATATAAATATAATAATTATGATAAGCTAATCAAGTATTTATATGTTGCTGTACATCCCTTTAAATGTGATGTGACTTCAAATAAAGAAGAAGATTTACGTATTATGGGCGAAGTAGTCAAATCTGAATACACTTGTTTTGCTGAATATGTAAAAAGGTTTGGCATTCTACCAGAATTTAATGGTAAAAAGCGATCACCCAAAAAATAACATAAGGCTATTTTTCATAAAGAAATAGAAATGAATGCGAAATAATAGGGACACGAAATACGAAATAATAGGGACAGACACCTATTTTCTTAGATAATAAATATTTTACTTAAGGATATGAGGAAATATTTAATGGTTAAAAAAAATATAACCAAATTATTTATTATTATTTTTATATTAATCATTTTCGTAAATTCTGCATTAGGAAACTCATTAATTACAACGATATTTATACCAGAAGGCATAGTGATAGCCGCAGATAGTAGAGAAAGTATTTTATTTTTATTAAATGGAGTAAAAACATCTATTTTTAGCGACACTGCTACAAAATTATTTCTATCAAAAAAACATAAAATAGGAATTTCTTCATGTGGCATACGTGAACTAAATGATATTTCAATAACAAGTTATATTAGAAATTTTATTGAAAAAGAATTAACAGATGATGATGATATAATATCCGTTACAAATAAATTGCTTGAATATTTCAAAAATATTTCTGATTCCAACGAAAACATATATTTCCATGTTGCGGGATATAAAAAAGAAAATAAAGTAAGTGTTCCCTATGTATATTTTTTATCAATAAAAGATAATTTGATTAAAAGACGTAATAGTTATTCAGATAATTTAAAAAATTATGGAATAATTTATAATGGAGAAACTGATATATTAGGATCTCTTCTTAGTTCAGAAGTTGCTTTTATTTTATGGGAAGAAATGACTCTTCAGGATGCAATTGATTTTTCAATTTATGCCATTAGAACTACTATTGATAGAATGCGATTACAAACTAAACCACAAACAGTAGGTGAACCAATCGACGTTTTATTAATAAGTCCTGAAGAAGCTAAATTTATACAAAATAAAGAGGGACAAGGAGAGTTAATAAAAACAGGTAGAATTATTAAATAATGACTAAGAAAATAACCTGTAATACATTCTAGGGAAAATATATCATCTGGACATTTTTTAGGTACAGGTCTTATGTTATCAGAATTTACCAATCTTAAAAAAAATAAAAACTTCTTACTTGTAACATTACACAGCAATGAGTCAAAATATCTATTTGAAGCATATCATCCAATATACTGATGTCTTTAAAAAACAATTAAGTGACAGGGACACATCCCACTTATTTAAAGCTTTTAAGAAGGCAGTTTAGAGTAAAAACTGCTGTTATTCGCCTTGAATCCTCATTAATAGATATTTTATGGAAATAATTTGACATTCTCCAATATATGCAGTATCATATCTGAAAGAGTAGATAAATTATATTAATAATTGGAGAGACTCCTATGAATGCAAGAAATAATCAAAAGCATACCCGAATAGGCATAGAGATGGTAAGAAAGTTATTCGAAGAGGGGAAGAGGATATTCACTATCGCGGATGCACGAAAGGCAGCATCTTCTTGTGGAATGGCTGATAATTATGTTGTAGAAGCTTTATATCATCTTTCAAATAATGGCTGGATAACCCGGCTGAAGAGGGGACTGTATATTATTTCATCATCTTTCCCCGGTATGACACCTGTACATGAATTTGAAATTGCTATGGCTTTGGTTCAACCTTCTGCTATAAGCCACTGGTCTGCTCTGCATTTTCATGGTATGACAGAACAAATACCGCAAAGAGTATATATTACTACAACACAGGCAGTTCCCATATCAAGAGCAGTGAAGACACGGAATAAAAATCAAAGAAGTTTTAGCAGAGAAGTAAATGGTATTTTGTATGAGTTTATTAAAATAAAGCCGGAAAGATTTTTTGGCATTAAAGATTTTTGGATCGGAGAAGTTAAGGTAACTATAACTGATCCGGAAAGAACGCTTATAGATGGACTGGTTTCTCCAAAGTATTTTGGAGGCTGGGCAGAAATATATTCCGCATTTGAATCTCATATGTCTTCGCTTGATTTAGCCAAGATGATTGATTATTCTTTACGGCTTGATGCTGTTATTGCAAAGAGATTGGGTTGGATAATGGAAAAAGTTGGAGTAGGAGATACAATATTACAGAAGCTTGAAGCTTTTCCTATTAAGGATTACCGTGTTCTTGATTCTACCGGTCCCCGAAAGGGACATTGTAATAAGAGATGGATGATTCAGGAAAATTTTTTAGGGAGAATGCTTAAATGAAACCAATAAGAAAAAGGCTCGAAGAAGCAAGGAGAGATACTGGATTATCATGGGAAACAATTGAGAAAGATTATATTCTTTCTTGGGTATTGGCTGGTATTGCAGCTAATGCAAAATTACAAGGTGAACTTATTTTCAAGGGCGGGACTGCATTAAAGAAATGCTATTTTGGGAATTATAGATTTTCGGAAGACCTTGATTTTACCGCAAAAGAAGAAATTGTAAGAGGGGAACTTCTTGAAAAGGAGATTAAAAAGTCTTGTGAGATAGCTACTAATTTAGTACAAAAATATTCCCCCCTAGAATTAAAAGTAGAGAGATATAAGGAAAAAGAGTCTCATCCTGGTGCCCAAGAAGCTTTTAACATAAGAGGAAAATTCCCCTGGCATCGTCAATTTTTACCAAAAGTGATGGTGGAAATTACTATGGAAGAACCGATACAGATTGAACCGGTAAAAAGGCCTATACTTCATGGTTATGAAGAGGAAATATTTCAGGAAATAAACGTTTATTCTCTCGAAGAGATTATAGCAGAGAAGATGCGGGCAATATTGCAGCATTTTAAAAAATTAGAAGAACGCGGGTGGACCCGATCAAGAGCAAGAGATTATTACGATATCTGGAGAATATTAAATGGTTACTCAAATGCGTTAAGGATGGAAATTATATCACCGCTTTTTTTGGAAAAATGCAAAGTTAAAGAAGTAGAATTTACTAATCCGGGAGATTTTTTTGATAATATTTTATTAGATTATATTGCCAAAACTTGGGAACAATGGTTGGGCCCTTTGGTTCCGGACTTACCCCCCTTTAAATTGGTAATAGATGATTTAAAACAAAAAATTTATAAGTTATTTTAGAATTCAAGCTGAGGTAGACCCCATTTTCTTAAGAACTGCTACCTGACAAGCTATATACAGAAATAATCTCTTTCTTTTTATATGCCTATTTGACAGAGCAAGGATATTATAGTATATTGTCAATATATTCATTAATTCGTTTTAAAAAAGAAATAGGAAATAATAAGACAATGAAAAAAAACAGGTATTCCGAGCTATCAAAAGATGCTGTCTATTTACTCTCTCGTTCAGAGTTCGAGAAGCAGAAAGTTATTACAACCGAGTATGCGGTAAAGGTGTTGGGCAATTACCTAAAGGCTACCAGGTTGCTTGATAATCTTACCAAAAGGAACCGTCTTATTCAACTAAAAAGAGGGAGATATCTTGTTGTCCCACTAAAAGCGCCAAACCAAAGATGGATGCCGCATGAATTTGTTGTTGCTTCTTTATGGATGGGCGAGATTCCGTATTATGTCGGTTATAGCTCAATGTATAACTATTGGGGTTTTACAGAACAGATTCCTCAGAGAGTTACTGTTTTGAATACAGAAAAAAATCGGATGCGTAAGATCGGGAAAATAAATTTTCGGGCAATGAAGATATCTTCCAAGAAAATGTACGGAATAAAAAAAATAAAGATCGATGAGGAATATGTGTCAATTAGTGATAAAGAACGCTCACTTGTTGATTTTATTTCCAATCCCATTGGTTCGTGGGGAAATGTACAAGAGGTAATCAATGAACAAATCAAAAAGATCGACGTGAAGAAGTTTGTGCGCTATTTGATTAAATTTCCGGTTATTGCCGTTCGTAAACGCGCGGGACTTATACTTGAGCGCGCGGGTGTTTCTTTGGGGGAACTGAGCCGATTGAAATCATCTATAGGCAGGGAAAACTCGTATGCTCCATTTAATCCTTTTATTAAATCAAGAAAAGGTTCTGTTAATCAAGATTGGAAGGTTATCTTGAATGGATAAAAAAATACTGAAGGATGTTATTTATTTTCTTTCCGATGAGCAAGGATTCGTTGCTTCTGTAATAGAAAAAGATTTTCATTTAACCAGAATTCTTAATAGAGTAAATGAACATCTAAGTGCTGATATCGTGTTTAAAGGTGGGACGCTTTTAAACAAAGTGTATTTGAATTATCACAGATTGAGCGAGGATCTTGATTTTGCATATCGAGGTGACGCTGATTTATCGACGCGTGGGAAAAGGTCAAAAGCCATAATGTCTATACGTGAAAAAATACCAGCATTTTTGGATATATTGGGACTCACCAGTGATAATCCCGAAGGAAAGGGATTTAATAATTCAACACAGTACTTTTTTAATATTCAGTTTCAATCTGTTTTGTCGGACAAAAAGGAAAATATTAAGCTCGAGATTTCCTTGAGGCAACCTCCATTTCTTGAGCCTGAGCGAGTTACCATAAAACATTTTTTTAAGGATCCATTTACGGGCGAAGATTTGATTGAGCAGGGGAAAATCTTGGCGTTATCGTTGGAAGAAAGCGTTGAGGAAAAATTAAAAGCTGCAATCTCAAGAATTACACCTGCGATTCGGGATTATTATGATTTAGGGCATTTTATCCGAAATGGATTTGATTTTAATCGGTCAGATTTCTTGAAGATGGTTGATAAAAAGTTGCGTTTTGATGGATACGAACGAGATTATTCTCATAATTTAGGTTTATCGGAGCAGGCGATTAAAGAATTAAAAAGATCAATGTATGAAAATCTTGTTTTAACGATTCGAAGGGACGAGAAGTTTGATTTGGACGAGGTTCTGGTGTTTTTTAATAAGCTTTTTAAAAAGAAATGAAAGTGGATTTAAAGAAAAATGCCAGGAAACGCTTCTCTAGCAGGTTTTTAAAGGAGGCCTCAAAGTCAAGAGAAATTCCATAGTAAAAGCCAGACTTTTTTCCATAGTTATAAAATAAAAATCTAGAAGAGAATGGCTTCATGATCAAATCGAGTATAGAAATTTAAATAATGTGAAATTGTGAAGCTTGACTCTAAAAGACACATATATAATAATAGGGACAGCTATTTTCTTAGTCAATTAATATTTTTATTTTAAATAAGATAAATATAAGGTGTGCCTGTTTTAATTAAAAGGTGAAATAAAAATATTTTAGAAATAATAGATAGTTGCTAGTAATATATGGAGAGGATTTTATGAAGTATCGAAAATTTGGCTCCACCGGCTTTAAAGTATCAGCTCTTGGATTAGGCTGTATGAGGCTTCCAACAAAAAAGTTAATGCCTTTACAGGTTGATATACCAAAATCAATTAAACTGATTAAAAGTGCAGTCGATAAAGGAGTTAACTACATAGATACTGCATGGGTATATCATTTGGGTGCAAGTGAAAAAATTGTTGGAAGTGCGCTACAGGACGGTTATAGAAAAAACGTGCATTTGGTTACCAAGAGTCCGTTATTTTTGGTGAATAAAGCAGAAGATTTTGACAAATTTTTAAATAAACAATTAAAAAAAATGCAAACTGATTATATAGATACCTATCTTTTTCATGCAATGAATAAATCAGGATTGGAAAAATTAAAAAAATATAATTTGATTGATAAAATGATAGAAGCTAAAAAAGATGGTAAAATAAAGTATATTGGTTTTTCATTTCACGATACATTGCCGGTGTTTAAAGAGATTGTAGATTTTTTATCATTGGGATGTAGTGCAAATACAATATAATTATATGGATACAGCGATTCAGGCAACGACCGAAGGCTTAAAATATGCAGCGAGAAAAGGAATGGCAGTGGTTATTATGGAACCTCTAAAAGGGGGAAAATTGGCAAACCCGCCAGCTGAAGCATGGGAAGTTATGGAAAGGTCGAAAATAAAAAGATCTCCGGTTGATTGGGCACTACAATATTTGTGGAATCTTCCGGAGATATCAGTGGTTTTAAGCGGAATGGGTAATTTGCAAATGTTAAATGAAAATTGTGATAGTGCTGACAGATCTGGAGTAAGTTCTTTACATGAAGAAGATTTGAACATAATAGATGACTTAATTAAAATCTATCGTAAGAAAATATTGGTTCCCTGCACATCAGTAATCTTTTCTTCTTTATCCGGATTAAGCTTAAAATAGGATGGAACAACTATTAGTATGGTGGGATGATTTTTAGGGAACATCAACTAAAATATGGTTAATGTAAAAGTAGAAACATTGAAGGGGAGTTAATCTTATTATTATCTTTGATAATTATTTATACGAGTATCATCTATAAAATGACGGTTTAAAAAAGTCTAATTTAATATTTAATTAGTTATAAAAATTAAACTTATACTGAACAGAGTATCCTCCCTAAGATTATAATTTTATTCTGCCCTTTATATACACCTAATTTATGCTTATGTCAATTAAAAAGCCCTTCTGCAAATTACCAAAGAGATTGATGATTAAATTTATCTCTTACAAAAAATTATCTGTAAAAAATGGGTGACTGTCCCAATTTTAACTACTTCACCTTCAACATCTTTAATAAATCTTCTTTTAACTCAGTATTTTTTACCTGAGAAAATGAGGTCTCTTTTAAAATATTTACAAATTCTTTCCCTAATCTCTTAAGAAGCCTCTCCCATATTTCATAATAATCATGTTCTATATTTATATAATCAACAATCCCCTTCCTCTCCGGGATAACCAATTCTGACATCTCACTAATAATCTCTTCTAAGACGGAAGAGACTACCTTCATATCTAACTTGATAAAAGCTGCATCTCCGGAAATCTGGGAAAATTGATTAAATCGCTCTCTTAATTTAGTGCAAAGTTTCTCCGATAAAAGGTCTATCTCTCTTTCTGTATGCTCAAATATTTCCTCTACATCTTTCTCCTTAATAACTCTTTCTTTCTGAAAAAATGGTTCTATCCAATCATGATTTAGGATAGGAGTCTCCCGATATCTATTGACCAATTTTAATAATACCGGTACCGGCAGAAAAGAAAGCTGAAAGCCGGTGATATCTTTAAATCTCCTACAACATCCTTCTGTCTCACCAGGGAAATCAGGGGCAACCAGCAGCATATATTTGGCATAATCCTTATAGGCACCAATTAGTTTGTCTTTGAAGAGATCAAGACAATAATTTTTTAAGGTGTACAAATAATCTTGTTTTTTAACCAGATAATTATAGGTTCCTTCAGCAGCAGTCTTACATTCTACTACGATAAAATAGGGATGTACTGCCCTTCCGGCAATCAAGATTATATCCCAGCCATGAGCACTTCGCTGAGGGATGGTATCAAAATCCAAAAGCAAGAAGACTCGATTTACTAAATCCTCAAAGACATTTTCTGGTTCATCATGATATTTCTTTCGGGCTAATGTCCTATTCTGCCGAGCAATATCTAAAAAATCGGTATTGAGTTTTTCTAAATCCCCTTCTATATCCCGGTGGGTAATTTCTTCTCCCTCATCTCTTTTTCTCTGATTTACTACCTGTAATAATTCTTCTAATACCTCTCCTTCCATATAATTAATCTTATCTTTTGGGCTTACTTCTTTTTCATAGAGCAATTGAGCAATTGCGGCCGCATAATGTTTACAAAAGGGGGTACCCTATTTATTTAAATAAGACAAATGAAACGTCCACTTGTCTTCTAATGAAAACACAAACGCTTTGATTCGTCAATTTTTTCCAAAAGGTACAGATTTTTCAAAAGTTTCACTTAAAAATATCAAACAGGTACAGGATATGTTAAATGACCGACCACGGAAAACTTTAGAATTTTAACGCCATATGAAGTTTTTAGTAAATTATTGCATTAGCAACTTGAATCTACAGTGTCCCTATTTATTTAAGGACAACATCAAGCATTACTCTTTATTTTTCTTTTTCTCATCATACATCCTCTGGTCGGCAATACGAATCAGTTCATCTAATGTTTCCGGTTTATCTGGAAGGTATTCGGAAAATCCCATACTGAATTTTATTTGATAATCCTTTTTTATGGTCTTATTTAACTGAGACAAATTCTTTTGCAGACGGCCTCTTATTAGAGAAACTTCTTTTAGGGAACTATCCGGAAATATCAATAAAAACTCATCCCCTCCCATTCGGCAGATAATATCAACTTCCCTTAGAGTAGATTTGAATAATTCGACAGATTCTTTTAAGACCTTGTCTCCTTCATTATGGCCAAAGGTATCATTTATTGTCTTAAAGTCATCTACATCCAGAAAAGTCAGTAACAGTGGAGATTTATTACGATGGGATAGTTTAATCTGTCTATCAAGCAGCTCCAAACCATATCTCCGAGAATAACAACCGGTTAATGAATCAATACGAGCCAGTTCTTTTAGTTGTTTTTCTGCTTTTTTACGCTCGGTGATATCAATGAAAGAAGCCATCATATTAACAGGCTTGCCACTCTTGTCTGTAACTATGCTTGCTAATAATTGAACATTAAAAATCGAGCCGTCTTTGCGTCTACCAACTAGCTCACCAATCGAGGCCCCTTTATCAAACAATTTCTTGGCTATTTTCTCGGCATCTTCTGACTTCAGCCAAAATTTCATAACTGATTGCCCCAATACTTCCTTGTCCTTTTCATATCCCCACATTTTTAGGAAAGATGAATTTACAAAAGTCAGGTTACCTTTTAGGTCAGCAAGGGCAATAGCATTGATCGATTTTGCTATCGCGCTTTCCATTGTTCTTAATTTTCTCTCTGAGTTCTTACGCTCGGTGATATCTCTTGCTATACCTAATGCTAAAGTTTTTCCCTTAATCTTTACCGGATAAGTGGAGATCTCAACTGTTACCTTACTGTTATCTTTTCGATTTAATACAAACTCATCCGATCCTGTCGATTGTCCTCTAAGATTTTTTACTAACAGTTTGGCTGCTTTGGGTATATCAGCAAGAGAGAGTAATTTTAATTTTAAAAAACTACTTCCGATTAGTTCTTCTCTTTTATAACCAATCAATCTTTCTGCTGCCTTATTTCCATCAATAAACTTACCCTTTATATCACTTATATAATAAGCATCAGGAGCGTAATCGAATAATATCTTTAAACGCTCTTCTGAATCTCTTAATTCTTCCTCTATTTCTTTACGTTCGGTGACGTCATCATAAACTGCCACAATCTCACCTGAGGGTAATTTATAGACATAGTTTTCTCTCCAACCGGTAATTCTCTGGTCTTTATATAAGGAGATGGGATAGTGTTGGGGCTTCCCGGTTTTGTATACTTCTTGAAAGACTTTAAAAAGGCCAAAATCTTTTACTCCGGGGAATACCTTAAGGACACTTTTTCCGATGATATCCTCTTTCTGAACTTTTTCAATCTTCTCTGCAGCTCGGTTAAAGTCTTTGATTATAAAATCTCTACCATTATCTTTGGCTTCATATATTACCACTCCACTGCTCATATGGTTAAATAGCTCTCTGAATCTGCTCTCACTTTCCCGTATAACTTGTTCTGTTTGTTTGGGTTTGGTTATATCCTTGAACACCCCTTTTTCCCGCTCTTCCCGTAAAAACCTCAGTTCTTTTATTAATTCTACTTTTTTTCTATTCTCCTCTTTCATCCTATTCGCCTCCTATTAGAGTTCGTAAGACAAGTTAGAGTATAAATGAGAACATTGTGGGGTCAGGTCTTGCAATATCACTTTTCATATCTCCCCCCAATTTTTTTAATATCAAGAAAGATCGTTTGTATAGTATTTCTTCTGGAAGTAATGTAATAAATTGCTCCTGAAAATTATATCCGTAATGGCCTGGTCATGCTGCAAAGATAATATAGCTTTTGTTATATTTCAAGACCTGACCCCATTTACTGACCCCTAATTCTAAAAAGAATAATCTTTTCATAACTTCCTCCTCTTTTTAAATAACTCTATATCACGCTTTTCTTTCCACAAAAGATTATTTAATTCATTAAGGCACTCAAATTAAAATAAGATACAAGCTAAAAATATTATATAATAAAATGATAAAAATACTAAAATAATTTTGACATAAAAATATTAAAATATTTTCCTCGTACAATTTAGTTGTCCCCCCAATGAAACGTTGAGTTTCGCTGGCCCCGAGTTGCCTGTGCGCTCGTGAACAACCCTCCCCTGTTACACTATTATCAAAATAATTTGCTCAATTTTTCAACCACCTCAGTAATCCTTTTTTTACGACTCGGATTTGACCAGTTAACGATCGCTGCTCCACAAACGGCTGCTCCTTTGGATTCGCAGATTTTTTTCATTTGCCCAACTGTACGGTTTCCTCCCATCCAGGGAAAAGGAAAAAATTGAGTCACTAAAAAGGCAACCTTTTTACCTTGTAATGATGCAATCTGCGTCAGATAGCTTGCCATTGCCGATGATAGGGAAAAGGCCTGCACCGGAGAGCCAAACACCAGTGCGTCATAAAGCTCGGTATCGGGAAGCGTTTCAAACTTAATATCTTTTGTTCCCGGCCGCACTTCGCCGGTAACTTTTAGTCTTTCGATGTTCACAGAATGTCCGGCTGTAATAAGTTTCTCCTTAAGCTTCAGGGAAACGGAATAGGTGTTGCCAGTTTGAGAATATAAAATAATACCGATATTCATGATTAATTCCTCCTGTCCCTATCTTCTTCTAATAGCTTAATTCGCGTTTTTTTGAATTATTTTTCACCATTTTTCAAACCATTGTTTTTTAACAATCTCTATAGATATCGCTAATTTTTTTACCTTTTTTCAAGATTAAGTGTACATTTTTTAATTCATTCGGAATATTTATTTCTTGGGGACACTTTTCAAGACAAATTCCACAATTTATACATAATGATGCATTCCCGTTAGATTTTGCCTGGTTTAATTTTTTCGGAGAGTTGGCCATTTTTTTATAATCCCGTTTATGCAAACATTTACGAACATTGCTTTTTTCCAAGGCTACATTATTTAAGATAGCAAAATTCTGGGGAATATTTACCCCTGAAGGACAGGGTAAACAATATTTACAGGATGTGCAGGGAACCAATATATGAAGCCAAAGATAATGGTAGAGATTTTATAATCAAAGACTTTAACCGAGCTGCAGAGAAGATTGAAAAAGTTCAGAAAGAGGATATCATCGGAAAAAGTGTCCTTAAGGTATTCCCCGGAGTAAAAGATTTTGGCCTTTTTAAAGTCTTTCAAGAAGTATACAAAACCGGGAAGCC
>NCRO01000423.1 GCA_002849045.2 Candidatus Sediminicultor secundus | reverse complement strand
ATTATGATGATTCCCGTCTTTATCCTTTGTTCAATGGTTATATTTTTAATTCTTCACCTTGTTCCCGGAAATCCGGTGGATAATTTACTTCATCCCGGTTCACCCCTTGAAGCAAGAGAACAATTAATTAAAGAATATGGTTTGGATAAACCAATTTATCAGCAGTATATTATTTGGCTAACTAATGTATTTAAAGGAAACCTGGGTGTTTCCATTACAGAGCAACGAAGTGTTTCCGAACTTCTATTATTAAAAATGCCCAACACAATTGTTTTAGGCGCGGCATCCTTATTAATTTGTTTTATTTTAGGGGTCACTTTAGGAGCAGCATCGGCGATAAAACAAAATACAATTGTGGATTATATAGGTATGGTAATTGCCTTATTGGGGGTTTCTGTCCCAACATTTTGGTTGGGCCTTATGTTGATGCTTATATTTTCCGTTAATCTGGGTTGGTTTCCCATTAGCGGATATGGAGACCTTAAGAGTTTAGTTCTTCCGGCTTTTACTTTAGGTTTGGCTGGTGCAGGTTTAGTAGCAAGAATCACCAGAGCCAGTATGCTGGAAATTGCCCAAAAAGATTATATTGCTATTGTACGTGCCAAAGGAATCTCCAATGCCCAAGTTATTGTTAAACATATTTTTCGAAATGCTTTAATTCCAATTATTACCTTATTAGGTTTACGTTTAGGTTGGATTATAGGGGGAGCGGTGACGACAGAGATTGTATTTAATCGACCTGGCGTAGGGAGGCTTCTGGCCAATTCGCTTTTTCGACGAGATTATCCGGTTATTCAGGGAGCCTTACTCCTTTTAATTTTTGCAGTTATGGTGGGAAATATGATTGCAGATATTCTTTATGCTTATGCTGATCCACAGATTCGCTATAATTAATTTATTTATTTTGAAGTATTATTCAGAAGGTATTGATACAAAATATAGGGAGAAGTAAGAAGAAATTGAAATTAAACCAAGAAAAACAGTATATACCTCGCAATAAAAGTAGAATAATGATTTCAAAATTTAAAAAGAATAAAATGGCCATTATCGGTTTGGTAATTGTATCAATTTTAATCTTTACCGGAATTTTTGCCAATTTTATTGCCCCTCAATCTTATCGGGAACAAAATCTTCCCTTAAAAAATCAATCACCTTCCTCTAATTTTTGGTTTGGTACTGATGAATTTGGACGGTGTATTTTTAGTCGAATTGTTTATGGAGCGCGTATATCTCTGAAAGTAGCAATCATTTCCACTGGAATTTCGGTACTAATTGGAATAATTATCGGTTCAATATCTGCCTATTATGGGGGCTTCCTTGATCAAATGTTGGTTGTGCTTATGGATGTGATGTGGGCCTTCCCTACAATCCTTCTTTCATTGATCATTGTCGCTATTATTGGAGCCAGTTTAAATAGCGTAATTATTGCTATTGCTTTATCTTACTGGGTACAATATGCCCGTTTAATCAGAGGACAAATACTTTCTTTAAAAAATGAGCTTTATATCGAGGTCACTCGATCATTGGGAGCCAATGATTCCACTATCCTTTGGAAACATCTTTTACCTAATGCGATTATTCCTGTGGTAGTTGCTGCTACTTTGGGTATGGGAAGTGCCATTGTTTTAGAGGCAACTTTGAGCTTTTTGGGTATGGGAGCTCAACCTCCCACTCCTAGCTGGGGTTCAATGTTAAGCAATGGAAGAACTTATTTGTTTATTGCACCCTGGTCAGCTATAATCCCGGGAATTGCTACTATTATCACCGTATTGGGATTTAATCTATTAGGGGATGGCTTAAGGGATATTATGGATATAAAAATGAAGGAGTAATCAGAGTATGTCATTACTTGAAGTGAATGGTTTAAAATTAAGATTTTATTCACTCGACGGACCAGTAGAACCCCTTAATGGAATTAGTTTTCAATTAGAAGAGGGGGAGGTTTTAGGCCTGGTTGGAGAAACCGGCTGTGGAAAATCCATTACGGCAAAAAGTGTAATCAAATTGATTTCATATTCCGGAGGAGAAATTATTGATGGAAGTATTATTTTTGACAATGAAGATTTATTGAGTAAATCGGAAAAAGAAATGCAAAAAATTAGAGGAGTTAAAATATCTTTAATTTCCCAGGACCCTATGACCTCTTTAGATCCGGTATACCGGGTTGGTGATCAAATAATCGAGGCCATTCAGGTTCATAAAAAATTGCACTATAAGGAAGCCAAAAAGGAAGCCGTTGAGTTAATACGATTGATGGGAATTCCTCTCCCTGAAAAAGTATTTTACCAATATCCCTATGAACTCTCCGGAGGGATGAAACAAAGAATTATTATTGCTATTGCCTTATCCTGTGGTCCTGCTTTAGTTATCGCTGATGAGCCGACGACCGCTCTGGATGTAACCATACAGGCACAAATTATTGATTTATTTAGTAAATTAATAGAACATGTTCAAAGTGCTTTTTTATTGATTACTCATGATTTAGGTGTAGTTGCTCAAATGTGTGATTCTGTTGCAATCATGTATGCAGGAAATATTGTAGAAGAAGGTCCGGTTAGAAAAATATTTCATTCACCCAAACATCCTTATACCGAAGGTTTGCTACAGTGTATTCCCAAAATGGACCGGAAACAAAAAAAACTTAATGCTATTCCTGGAACTGTCCCACATCCTCGGAACTTCCCTGCAGGATGTAGATTTTATCCAAGATGTCAACATGCAATGAAAAAATGTTTATCCCAACAACCCGGGTTAATTGAAATAGATGATGAGCGTTTAGTTGCCTGTTTTCAATATTTCAAAAATAGTGATGGAGAACAAGAATGAGCGATACAATTTTAAAAGTAAAAAATTTAACCAAGTTTTTTCCGATTATAGGAGGAGTTATAAGACATAAAATTGGAGAAGTGAAGGCGGTAAATAATGTATCCTTTAATCTGAAAAAAGGAGATACTATCGGAATTGTTGGAGAATCCGGATGTGGAAAAACAACTGTTGCTCGACTTATATTAAATTTAATTGAACCGACCGGTGGAGAAGTTATATTCCAGGGTCAAAATATATTTTCATTTTCCAGAGGTGAAATGCGGAAGATACGTAAAAAAATGCAAATGGTTTTTCAAGACCCCTATTCTGCTTTTGACCCCCGATTTACTGTTTTTGAGAGTTTGAGTGAAATATTTGTTATTCAAAAA
>NCRO01000422.1 GCA_002849045.2 Candidatus Sediminicultor secundus | reverse complement strand
GTCTCGTGGGCTCGGATATGTGTATAAGAGACAGCTTCTAAGGCTTTCCTGAGCTCTTTAATATTTTCAGTTATCTGGTTTTTTTCATCTTCACTAACTTTATCTCCGGATTCCTTTAGAGTTTTTTCCACAGAATAAATTAAAGTATCTGCCTGATTTCGAAGTTCTACTTTTTCTTTTAATTTATTGTCTTCTTCAGAGTATTGCTCTGCCTCTTTTACTTTTTTATTTATTTCTTCTTCACTTAGCCCACTTGAAGCAGTAATGGTTATTTTTTGTTCTTTTTGAGTACCTAAGTCCTTAGCTTTAACATTAACAATACCATTGGCGTCAATATCGAAGCTTACTTCGATTTGAGGGATACCTCGTGGCGCTAGAGGAATTCCAACTAATTGGAATCTTCCTAAACTGGTATCGTCTTTAGCCATAGACCTCTCTCCCTGTAATACATTTATGTCAACAACTGACTGATTATCAGCAGCAGTTGAAAATATTTGGCTCTTGGAAGTAGGTATAGTGGTATTTTTTTCAATTAGTCTAGTGGCTACTCCACCTAAGGTTTCTATACCTAAAGACAGGGGTGTAACGTCAAGTAACAAGATTTCCTTATCCTTAAGCTCTCCTCCTAATTGTCCGGCTTGAATTGCTGCTCCCATTGCCACTACTTCATCAGGGTTAATTCCTTTATTTGCCTCTTTTTTAAAAATATTCTTAACTGTTTCCTGTACTTTGGGCATTCTGGTTTGTCCACCAACCAAAATTACCTCATCTATGTCTTCTGCTTTTAATTTAGCATCTTTGAGTGCTTTATGACAGGGTTCTATAGTACTCTCAATAAGGTCTGCAGTGAGCTGTTCTAATTTTGCCCTGGTAAGGGTAACGGTTAAATGTTTTGGCCCGCTGGCATCAGCAGTAATGAAAGGTAAATTAATCTCAGTTTCTAACGATGAGGATAATTCACATTTTGCTTTTTCTGCTGCTTCTTTTAACCTTTGTAATGCCATTTGGTCATTTTTTAAATCTATACCATTTTCTTTTTTAAAATTATCTACTAACCAATATATTATTTTTTGGTCAAAATCATCTCCACCCAAGAAAGTATTGCCGTTACTTGATTTTACTTCATAAACACCTTCTTTGCCAATATCTAAAATAGATATATCAAAAGTTCCGCCTCCAAGATCAAAAACTGCAACTTTTTCGTATTCCCTCTTATCTTTCTTATCAAATTTATAAGCAAAGGCAGCCGCTGTAGGTTCATTTATAATCCTTAAAACATTTAACCCGGCAATTTTCCCCGCACTTTTAGTTGCTTCTCTCTGGTTATCATCAAAATATGCCGGTACGGTAATTACTGCATCATCTATTTTTTCCCCAAGGTGATCTTCAGCAGATTTTTTTAATTTTTGTAGTATCATAGAGGAAATTTCCTGTGGACTGTAATCTTTACCTTTGGCTTCTATTTTAACATCAGTATGCCCTCCGGGAACTAATTTAAAAGGTAAGTATTTTTTGGCTTTTTGCACTTCTTCATCACTATATCTTCTACCAATAAGCCTTTTAACCGAAAATATTGTATTTTCAGGATTGGTAACTGCTTGTCTTTTGGCTAATAAGCCCACTAATCTTTCACCTTTTTTAGTAAATGCAACTGTAGAAGGCGTAGTTCTGCCGCCTTCTGCGTTCTCTATGATAACAGGTTTTCCACCTTCGATAATTGCGACAACAGAATTAGTTGTCCCTAAATCGATCCCTATTATTTTTCCCATGATATTATCTCTCCTTTTCTTGATATTCTTTAATTTTAAATTATTTTTTTTTGCTATCCTTCTTTTCTTTTATAGAAACTGCAACTTTTACCATTGCAGGCCTCAATACTTTAGATTTTATATAATAACCTTTTTGAAATTCTTCCGTAACTATATCTTCGGAATGTTTATCTGTCTCTGTTTTCATTACTGCCTCATGTCTGTAAGGGTCAAATCTATGTCCAATTGATTTCATGGGCATAACCCCTTCTTTTTTTAGAATATTATAAAATCCGTTTAGGGTATTATTAATCCCTTCTTTTATAGCTTTTGCATTTTTTTCATTTTTAGTAGAATCTAAAGCTCTTTCCAGATTATCTACTACGCTTAATAAATCATTTAATAGTTCTTCGTTGGCAAATTCTATAAATTCTTTTTTCTTTCTCTCCTGTCGTTTTTTATAATTTTCAAAATCAGCATGCAATCTTTCCAAATGCCCCAGATATTCCTTAGATAATTTATCTTTTTCTTGAACAATTTCCTTAGTTTCTAATAATTCCTCTTCTACATTTTTTAATACTTCCTCTTTTTCTACTAATTTTCGGATTATTTCTTCTTTAATCATTAATTTATATTTTTTACTATCCATTAATTTTCCTTTTTCCTGCGATTTCTTTTTATCCTTTTTGTTAAACATTAATATTCCCCCGAGAATAAACATTATGAAAGGATCTTAAAATTCGGATAATATCTCACTTAATTTATCTGAGATATATTCAGCAATAGAAACCATTCTGGGATAATCCATTCTGGTTGGTCCTAAAATCCCTATCGCCCCCGCTGGTTTACCTTTTATGCTATATTCACTTGTTACCAGACTACAATCTTGCATTTCCTTTAGTTTACTTTCTTTGCCGATAATTATTTTGGTCTTTCTGAAACCTAAATATCTTCTTATTGTGGCGGCTAATATATTTTCTTCTTCGATAAGTGATAATATATAATTTAATTTATCTATTTCTTTAAACTCAGGATGTTTCATTATATTAATTCTGCCATCTAAATAAACTTTATTTTCAGAATATCCAATATTAAAACATTCTTCTAAAAAACCATGAATATGGTTAAATCTTTCCTGAAATGATATAATTTTATCTAATTCATCCATTAATATATTATTTAAATTTGTTATATTTACATTTTTTTCTGCTAATTTACTATTTATAAAATTAGATAGATAGTTTAACCTATCCTTATTAATTTCTCCGGAAACGTTAATTATTTTTTGGCAAACTAATCCTGTATCGGTAACTATAACTGTTAAAATACGATTATTTCCTACCGATATAAATTGAATGTTTCTTACTATATCATTATAAATAACCGGTGCTAATACAACTCCTATATTATTAGTTAACTTGGATAATAATTGAGAAGTTATCTTCATCGTCTCTTCAAACTCTTTGCTTTTTCTATAAATTTGGATAATTTCTCTCTTTTCTTTTTCTTCTAAATAATTTTTTACCATCAAATTATCTACATAAAATCTATAGCCTTTATCGGTTGGAATTCTTCCCGATGAGGTATGAGGCTGCCATAAATAATCATTTTTTTCCAATAGGTACATTTCATGTCTTATTGTGGCGGTACTTAAGTTTAAATTATATTTTTGAGCAATAATGCCCGAACTAACCGGTTCAGCAGTAGTAATATATCTATGCACTATGGTTGTTAATATAGTTTTCATCCTGTCGTTTAATTCCACTTTCCACCTCTCTTAGCACTCTCATAGGGAGAGTGCTAATTACCCTAAATAAGATATCACCATAGAATCTATTTGTCAAGATGTTTCAATAAATTAATTGGTCTATTGACCGATTGCCCAATTTTAATAAAAAAATTCGTAGGACAGGCGTCTCGCCTGTCTAGGGTAATTAATGAACATTAGTTAGTAGGACAAGGAGACAGATTTATCTGCCCATGAGTAACTATAGTCTTTATGGTTTTGTAGGGGCACAATGCATTGTGCCCTTTATTTCTTTGTCTTTTGGTTTTTGTGGGCACGATGCATCGTGCCCCTACACTTGAATTCTAATTTTCTTCACGCGATACTCGATACGAATTAAGCTTCTGAATTCTTTTTTCTGATTTCTATTCTCTTAACCAGGCAACCAACCGACTAACTAGTTCCTAACGGCATACGAAATACTTATTTGTTATCTTGCTTTCACTTGCTGCCCGCATAAAACTATACGCTCTACGCTAAACGCTGTACGCTATACGCTAACTTTGCTCCTGGATTCTTTCTTCCTATTTTTAAGTTTTAAGCTATGGTTTTGCGCTTTTCGTTTTTCGCTAAACAATGAGTTTTTCACCATACCTGCGGTCGTTCGCAAAGACATACCTATATTTATA
>NCRO01000421.1 GCA_002849045.2 Candidatus Sediminicultor secundus | reverse complement strand
TTTCATCTAAGGACGCACGCGTTTTTTATTTAAATAGGCACATCCTATTTTTACTATGGTTTAGCTTTCCATTTTACAAGGTCTTCCCTTAGGATGTCTATCTATAATAATACCTAAAGCCTCAACCATCCGGTTAAGAAATTCCTCAGATCCTATAGGTTGTCCGTTAGAAGCTACCGAATTATTGACCTGGTACACCTTCCCTATTTATTTAAAATGTACAACGAAAATAGAAAAATGTGAAGTTGGGAAGCCTCATCCAATAAGCCTCAACGCTATCTTTTATCACTTTGATCGCTTAATAGCCCCATCTCAAAAAGAAATCTAGAAGGTTCTTTTTGCCAACCCCTATATATTTCTGCATAGCTGAGAGTTAAAGTTTTAATAGTTCTTGTAATTGCAACAAAACAGTTACGTCGTTCTTCCTCCATCTCCAGGCTTTTATCACCTTTTTGCTTACTCTGGAAGGAAGGCAGCTCATCATCAACAAGTCCAGTTAGATAAACGTGATCAAATTCTTTACCCTTAGCCCCATGGATTGTCATGAGGGTTATAGTGTTCGGCTTGAGAGACGGTTCTTTTGAATGCATTTGGAGTTCCTGTAGAAATGCCTCTAAGGTTATCTCATTGCCCAAAGATTCTATTATTTCTCTCAACAATTCTTCCCAGACAGACCACTCTTCTTCATAACGAGCAAATATCTCGGAATTGGAACGACTATTAGTTTGCTCGTGGAGTTGATATAACTCATTAAACCAACTAAGTGAGAATTTACTAAATGCTTGAAAATTTCTACTTCTAACCAAATAACGTAATACCTGATTAACAGCTTTTATTGCCAAAGTATTTGAAGTTTTTTGATGTACAAGTCTGATCCAATGTTGCAAAAAACCAAGATTTGAGGCTTGTGCTTCTTCAATAACATCTTCGGGGTTAATTTCTACTTGGGTAAGTTGGGTAAAGGTTCCGCATATAGCCTCCAAGTAATTACGGTTTTGCCTATCATTGGCAAGGCGTAGAATAGAGTAAAGCCAGATTAAAGGAGTACTTTCAAAATCATTTTTTCTCTGAGCAATTACAGCGGGCAATTTCTCTTTCCGCAACGCTAATTCAACACCTTCGAGCAGTTTACGATTTCTTCCTAATACGGCGACAGAACCAAGGTGACCAAAGTGAAGCTTTTTAATATCCTCAGCTATTCCAGCTGATTCAGCATCAAAATCGGGAAAACTCGGGAGCAGTCGAACAGTATTTTTACGTAGAGTATGACGAAATGCCTTAAGCGGCATTTTGTCAGCTGTTCTCAAAAAGTTATAACTAATAAGATTATTAGCTAACTCTACAATCTCGGGTGGACATCTGTAGCTCATAGGTAATTGTATTACCGTTGGCGAATAATCCTTTATAAACAGCGCAATACGTTTGTAACTCGCCCCATTCCACTGGTAGATAATCTGATCGTCATCAGCTACTATAAATAAGTTTCTATGTTGATTTTCAGTGAGAGCACAAATAAGATTATACTGAGCATGATTAGTATCTTGAAATTCATCTATACAAATATAGGGATAAACTGTCCGATAGCGTTTGGCAAAAGCTGGAAACTTCACGAACAACTGATGTGTTTTAAGAATCAATGAATTAAAATCAAGAGCATTCCGTTTAGCTAGTTCTGCTTCATAGGCTGGATAAACAACGGCCATTCTTTCCCCAAATTTTTTATTTCTAAATACTTCACCACAGTTCTCAGGTAAAATAAGAAACGACTTCATGCGTTGTATAATTGATAATATTTTCTTATCAAGCTCGCTTACTACATCGGATACCTTCTTAGCTTCTTCCACTGCATCATTCAATACAGCTTGTAAGTCAATGTTTTGCGAATATATTTGGAAATTAGGATTAATACTTAAATGTGTTCCATGTTGACGTAAAACATCCGCACAAAATGAATGAAAAGTCCCTAAAAAAAGTCGACCTTCCTGTCCGGGTACAAAATTTACCACACGGCTTCTCATTTCATCCGCTGCTTTATTAGTAAAAGTCAACCCGAGGATATGGAAATTTTTGTCACAGCTAGAGTCAAGAATGCGCGCTATTCGACAAGTAAGAATTCTTGTCTTTCCAGAACCTGGACCTGCCAGCACTAATAGAGGAGACTCATCCCATTCTGCTGCTTTTTTCTGAATAGTGCTTAACTGTTCCCATGCTAAGTTAAATTCTTTTGTACTCATATTATAATGCCTTTGAAATTATATCATTGATAGTATCCTTAAAAAATTGCGGGACTTTTGATTTGTCGGTCCCCGCTTCTCGGAGTTTCTCAATCAACGCAATGATGTAGGCCGTCTTATCTATCCTTATCTTTAAGGCAATCTCATCTTCAAACCCTACTTCACGTTCGTTCTTGCTCAGCCTAACGTTTCGCTCGGCAAGAATCTTAGTGTATTCTGAAGCGAATCCGTTCTTAACAAGAAATATTTCCAAATCCACCCCTTTTCCTGGCAATGGTCGGACAAGCTCTTTAATTTCTTTTTTTGTAAGTCCACGATCCTTAACCTGGTTGACAAATCCCTTTCCTGCGTCGTCGTTATCGCAGACCATAATCCACGGTATCTCAAAAGCTCGCGCCAGACCCACAAAAGCGCCCGGTGATCCGTTGTTTTGAAAATCGATTACCGTAACCGCTTCCTGATCCAATGGTTTTCCCAACAAATCCGCAAAATATCGAAGCAGTAGATATTCACTCTGACCCTCGCACAGAAGCCATGCACGCGCAAAGAGCACCTCCCCACGAATACGTTTTGCGTACGTATCAAGGTCGGCGAGGTCATTGTCACTGAGATACAGTTGAGATTCATTTCTAAGCCGCTTGAATTCGGCATGAACCTCGTTTTGACCTGGATAGATTCTAAGCAAATCGCGGTATTCCTTCTCTTCTATCTTGCCGTTTACAGTGAGGATAGAAGTACCATCGCTAAACTCAAATTTTGCTGCGTTATTCGTATTTGTGCAAAATTCCAATAGATCGGGCGTATCCGGCACCTTAGCGGTAAAAAATCGCTTCACATAGAGGACCTTGGACGATGGGCCTTTTCGACGGAACATCCGAATCTGCGTAAATGGGATTTCCTGAATGAAGTAGGGCGAATGACT
>NCRO01000420.1 GCA_002849045.2 Candidatus Sediminicultor secundus | reverse complement strand
TGGGCTCGGAGATGTGTATAATCGCCAGATGTAGATATTGCTATTTAAATATCTGGAAAGGAAGGAATAGAAAATGTGGAAGGAATTTAAAAAATTTGCCATGCGGGGAAATGTAATTGATATGGCTGTTGGAATTGTTATTGGAACAACCTTTGGGGTAATTGTAAAATCGCTTGTCTCTGATGTCATCATGCCTCCTATTGGTATGATATTAGGCAAAGTGGATTTTGCCAATCTTTTTATAATTCTAAAAGAGGGTAAGATTGCCGGACCGTATGCTTCTCTAACCAGTGCGCAGGAAGCCGGAGCGGTTACCGTAAACTATGGTGTATTTGCGAATACAATTGTTAATTTCATCATAGTTGCCTTTGCCCTGTTTCTTATCATTCGAGTAGTTAACAAAATAAAAGCTCAAGAAGAAACTCTACCCCCAAAGCCAACCACTAAAGATTGCCCATATTGCCTATCTCATATTCCAATTAAAGCAACACGCTGTCCACATTGTACTTCTGAACTGGTTACAGAATAAAACTGTTGCAACACAGCGTGCTGTGTTGAATGTGCTAAAAGGAAAAATGAAAAACAAAGATAAAAACCGGAAAGGAACAGAGTTTGAAGTTAAAATATAAGATAATTATTTTTTTATTATCCTCTTTGATATTCGCTTCTCTTTTAATTTGTGTAGCCGGTGCCGACACAAGTATCTGGGAAGAGATAAATCAGTTCCTGGGATTTTCAGGAGTCCTGATAAAAGACTTAAACACTCAGGAAGTACTATTTTCTCATAATGAAGATAAACTTTTCACCCCGGCATCTCTTACTAAAATATTTACCCTTCTGGCAGCTTTGGAAATCTTTGATGAGGAGCAGCATGCTTATCCGACTTCCTTCTACTTTTCCAGCACTACTCCCGGAGAGATAAACGGAGACCTATATGTAGTAGGGAGCGGAGACCCCACTCAATCTCCGGAAGTTATCAGAAAGATAGCAGATACTCTGGTGCAAAAGTTCAGCATTAGGCATATTTCAGGGGATATTGTATTGGACAATTCAAAGTTCCTGCCCCAAGAGTTTTTAGGAAGAGGATGGATGTGGGATGATAAAAATCCCCTGATCGGAGCATTAACTGTAATGGGTTATAAAGTCAAGGAAAAACAGAATTCTTATCTTAATACTATGCCCCTGCTCTGGGGAAATATTTTTTCTCAGGAGTTGTCCAAAAAAGGAGTAAAAATAGATGGGGGTATCCGGATTGGAAAGAGTAAAGATGGTCTACTGGTAAAGTATATTTATTATTCTGATACTCTGGATAAAATACTGGCTTATATGATGAAAAAGAGTGATAATCAAAGTGCTGAAAATATTTTTCGTACCCTGGCTCTAATGGATAATCCTGAGGAAGTATCCACTATTGCTCGGGTTATTGCCTCTTTAGAAGAGGTTATTGATACAACCCTGGGGTTGAAATGGGGAAAGGATTATATCCTTGTGGACGGCTGCGGGCTCTCTGAATATAATCTTATGGCCCCCGCTCATCTGGTAAAAGCAATTTCCTATCTTTACCAAAAGTATGATTTTAAAATACTGGATTATTTTGCCAGTACCAAAGAGAGTGGGACTTTAAGAGAACGTCTGCCTTTTCAGGTATGGGGCAAGACCGGGACCCTATCCTCGGCTTCAGCATTGGCTGGATTATTAGAGACCAAAAATAAGAGATGGGTAGTCTTTTGTTTTATGGAAAATAATTTTATCTTTATAGAAGAAGAGAATGATCCCAAAATATTTGAAAATAGAATATTAAAGTACCTCTACGAAAATTTATAAGTTATTTTAACAACTCTCTCTTTATCTCATTTTACTTCTAATTATTATTTTATTCTTCACATATCCAATATCCCAATAGAAGTAGAAAAAAACGGATGAGATGATTAAAAAATAGGTTATCAAAAAATTTGAGCTAAAAAAGAGGATTTTTTGGAGTAATGTAGAATACTAATATAATAAAGGACAAATACTTGAGCAATATTCACATTATAAAAATCATGTTTTGAATATCTGTATAAAAATTAATAAATATCAATTTTTACGGAGGTGTAATTTTAAAGATGAGAGACGAGGAAAGGACAAAAGACCAACTTATTAAAGAATTACAAAAAATGCATGAAAAGGTTGACGAATTAGAAGAAGTAAAACTTAAGTATAACCAGGTGGATAAAAAGCTTAAGCAAGCTTATAAAAAGTTAGTAAAATTTATAGAAGGTACTGCCAATATTATTACTAAAGTAGTTGAAACAAGGGATCCCTACTCCATAGGGCACCAACAAAGAGTCTCTAAACTTGCTACAGCTATAGCTCAGGAAATAAGGCTTCCCCAGGATAAGATTGGTGGAACCAAGATTGCTTCCTTGGTTCATGATATTGGGAAGGTTAATTTACCCACTGAAATTATAAGTAAACCCGGTAAATTAATTGAAGTAGAATTTAATTTAGTTAAAAATTATCCCAAGGTAGGTTACGATATCTTAAAAAAAGTAGATTTTCCCTGGCCTATTGCCGAAATTGTCTTTCAACATCACGAAAGGCTAAATGGTTCAGGATATCCGAGAGGGTTAAAAGGTGATGAAATTTGTATAGAGGCAAAGATATTAGGGGTAGCAAATGTGGTTGAGGCAATGTCTTCTTATAAATCTTACCGACCGGCCCTTAGTATTGGCGAAGCTTTAACAGAAATTTCTAATAATAAAAATATTCTTTTTGACCCGGAAGTAGTAGATACCTGTATTAAACTTTTCAAAGAAAAGGATTTTAAATTTTTAAGGTAGCAGCAACATAGAAGCAATGTAGAGCACTGTCCTAATTTATGGTTTGCAGCACCATGGCGTGCCGTGGTGAACATAAAATAATCTAAAGCTGGAACACAAATAATCCTTTAGTAAAGCAGGGATTGATGATTAAAAATTCTTTGCTTATTGTGGGAGATAAGTAAAATGAAAGACGAAAATAAAACTAAAGACCAACTTATCCAGAAATTTATAAAGATGAGAAAAAAAATCGCTGATTTGGAAGAAATAATAATTGAAGGAAAACAGGTTAAGACGGACTTAAAAGAATCTGAAAAAAAATATAGAGATTTAGTTGAAGAGACCCCAATTGGCATAGCTAATATAAGTATTACAGGTAAAATCATCTATATTAACAAGAGATTAGAAAAAATCTCAGGTTATTCACGAGAGGAAGTAGCGGGTAAGAGTGTTTTTAAACTCGGTTTATTTTCTAATGAAATGCTAAAAATTTTAAAAGAGCGATTAAAGGTTAGATTTAAATTAAGAGGAGGATCAGTTCGCCTTCGTAGAGAGATTCATTTTAAACGCAAGGATGGAAAATGGATATGGATAGAGATAACCGCTAAGTTAATAAAGAAATGGGGAATACCATTTAGTTTACGAATTACTGTGCAAGATATTACCGAACGTAAGCGGGCAGAGGAAAAATTAAAAGATTCAGAAGAGCGTTTAAAGATATTATTCGATTATGCTCCTGATGCTTATTATATAAGTGATATAAAAGGTAATTT
>NCRO01000419.1 GCA_002849045.2 Candidatus Sediminicultor secundus | reverse complement strand
AAAATTATCTGCAACACACCATATATATAATTTTTTAAAAATGTTTTTTTGAGTTTTTGGGAAATAACTATAATATATTTTTAAAAATTTAAAAGTAAAATAATAAATAAATACTAAAATTGCTTTTATTAAGAGGATTAAGAGGAGACAAAAGGTGGAGAAACCGGAGTTATTAGCCCCGGCTGGTAATTTGGAAAAATTAAAGATGGCGATTATTTACGGGGCTGATGCAGTATATTTAGGCGGCGAAAATTTTGGATTAAGAGCAGGAGCAAAAAACTTTACTCTAAAGCAATTAGCGGAAGGAATAAAGTTCGCGCATGATAAAGGGAAAAGAGTTTACTTGACTCTTAATATAATACCTCACAATGAAGACCTGGTGGGATTACCCGAATATGTGGCTAAATTAAAGGAGCTGGATTTAGATGCAGTAATAATTTCAGATCCGGGGATACTAAAGATAATTAAGAATATTATTCCGGAGATGGAGATTCATTTAAGCACTCAGGCCAACACTACTAATTATGCAGCGGTAAATTTCTGGCACGAACAGGGGGTCAGAAGAATAATTTTAGCTCGAGAATTATCTCTGGAGGAGATAAAAGAAATAATAATAAAATCTCCTCCAGATATGAAAATTGAAACCTTTATACATGGAGCTATGTGTATCTCCTATTCAGGCAGATGCTTGTTAAGTAATTATATGGTAGGTCGGGATGCTAACAGGGGAGATTGCGCACAGTCCTGTAGGTGGAGATATTACCTTATGGAAGAGACAAGACCGGGGGAATATTTCCCGGTATATGAGGATAAAAAAGGAACCTATATTTTTAA
>NCRO01000418.1 GCA_002849045.2 Candidatus Sediminicultor secundus | reverse complement strand
ATGATAAAGCTAACTGGAGAGGTACCTGGAAATTAGATGGGGGATGTTTAATAAATCAGTGTACTCATAATATCGATCTTCTTCAGTGGATGATAGATAGCGAAATTGATTCTGTGTATGGACAGACTGGAAATTATCTGCATCCTTATATTCAAACAGAGGATTATGGTAGTATAATTATTAAATTCAAAAATGGTGCTATAGGAAATATTGAGGGAACTGTCTGTGTCTATCCTAAAAACTTAGAAGAAACTCTTACTATATTAGGAGAAAAAGGGACCGTGATAATTGGCGGACTAGCCGTAAATAAAATATTAGTCTGGAATTTTAAAGATAAGAAAGAATCTCTTGAACAAATACAAAAAGAATATAATTCGGAAATTAAGAATGTCTATGGTAACGGACATAGTCCTCTTTATAAAAACTTTATAGATTCAATTAGAAATAATAGTAATCCATTGATAGATGGAAATGAAGGAAAAAAATCTCTAAGTATAATTTTAATGGCTTATAAGTCTCAAAAATATTCTAAAGCTATAAGTTATAGTAAGGATTTAAATATAAGTTCTGAAGATTTTGAAGGAATGTTGTAATTTCAAATTGAAAGGTAAGCTAAAATGAAAAAAAACAAAAATCCATTAAAGCAAAAGCTTTTAACCAAAATCAAAAACAAAACCGCTATTCTCGGTGTAATTGGTTTAGGTTACGTCGGCCTTCCTCTTGCTGTAGAAAAAGCAAAAGCAGGTTACAAAACTATTGGTTTTGATATGCAAGAGAAAAAAGTTCGTTGGGTAAATGAAGGGCGCAATTATATAGGAGATATTTTAGATGTGGATCTTAAGAAAGTAGTAGATGAAGGTTTATTGCAAGCAACTACTGATTTTTCTTTTGTAAAAGATGTTGATGCTATTTGTATCTGTGTTCCTACTCCCTTAGATATCTATCAGCAACCCGATCTTACCTATGTGAAAAACTCTACTGAGAATATTGCCAAATATCTTCATCCGGGAATGTTAGTGGTTCTTGAATCAACTACTTATCCTGGAACTACCGAAGAATTGGTAAAGCCAATTCTCGAAAAAAAATCTGGTCTTAAATGTGGTCAAGATTTCTTTTTGGCTTTCTCTCCAGAGAGAATTGATCCTGGTAACCAGCAATACAAAGTAAAGAATACTCCCAAAGTAGTAGGCGGGGTAACACCTGATTGTACTGAAGTAGCAGCATCTCTTTATCGAAATATTCTTCAAAGCAATGTTCATACTGTCTCTTCTCCTAAAGTAGCTGAAATGGAAAAGATTTATGAAAATATTTTTCGTTATGTAAATATTGCTCTGGCTAATGAAATAGTTATATTATGTCACAAAATGGATATTGATTTTTGGGAAGTGATTGAAGCAGCAAAGACTAAACCTTACGGATTTATGCCATTTTATCCGGGTCCTGGAGTTGGTGGGCATTGTATTCCTTTGGATCCTTTTTATCTAACGTGGAAAGCTCGGGAATATAATTATCATACGAGACTTATTGAGTTAGCTGGAGAGATAAACAAGTCAATGCCTGGATATATAGTTGAAAGAGTACGTTATATTTTATCTCGGGAATTTAAAAAATCACTAAATAGTGCAAAAGTGCTTTTAGTTGGCGTGGCATATAAAAAAGATGTTGCAGATTTACGCGAATCACCAGCTTTAGAGATAATTAAAATATTAGAAGAAGAACAAGCAATTGTTTCATATTATGATCCTTATATTCCTGAATTTATAAATAACGGAAAAGAATACAAATCTATAAAAAAACTTACTGCAAAAGAACTTAAAGAAAAAGATATAGTAATTATTTTAACAGATCATTCAGTAATTGATTATAAGGTAGTAATTAGAAACGCTAAAATGATATTTGATGCAGGAAATGCTATAAAAGATAATAGTGAGAATTTACAGAGATTGTAAATAATACTTATATAAACTGCTATTAGCAAGGTGTAAAGGAAAAAAGAATGCACATTTGGTTAATTACTATAGGTGAACCTCTACCTATTGATAATACTAATGATCGGCTTTATAGGACAGGCATGTTAGCAAAATTATTAGTTCAAAGAGGGCATAAAGTTATTTGGTGGACTTCAACTTTTGATCATATTAGAAAGAAACAGAGATTTAATAAAGATACCAACATTGAAATAAATAATAATTTTAAAATCAAATTATTACATTCGATAAGATACAGGAAAAATATATCTATTCCCCGTTTTATAAATCATTATTTGATCGGTTGTAAATTTTATAAATATGCAAAGGAGGAACTAAAACCAGATATAATTTTAAGTTCTTTGCCAACATTGAAGTTAAGTTTATCAGCAGTTAGATATGGAAAAAAAATG
>NCRO01000417.1 GCA_002849045.2 Candidatus Sediminicultor secundus | reverse complement strand
AAAAAAGGAACCTATATTTTTAATTCCAAAGATTTATGCATGATAGAACATATTCCTTCATTAATAGAAGCAGGAATTTCCGTTTTTAAGATTGAAGGGAGAATGAAGAGTTCGTATTATGTTGCTACCGTGGTTAAGACTTATCGGCATCTTATTGATAGTTATTTTTCAAAACCGAAGGAATATTTTTGTGATGAAAAATGGTTGGATGAAATAAAAAAAGTGAGTCATAGATATTTTACTACCGGATTTTATTTTGCTAAACCAAGCGGCAAAGAACAAAGGTATGATAGCAGTGTTTATATCAAGACCTATGATTTTGCCGGATTGATACTTGAGTATGACGCAGATAATCAGATAGCCACCATAGAACAGAAAAATAGGATATTTGTAGGAGATGAGATTGAAATATTTGGTCCGGATGATGATTTTTTCACCCAGAAAATCGAGAAAATGTGGGACGAAGAGGGGGAAGAAATAGAAGCTGCTCCCCATGCAAAGCAAATTATCAGAATGAAAATGGCCAAGCCAGTAAAACCCTGGCATATAATAAGAAAACCTAATGAAACTTAGCTATTGTTAAATTATCTAAATTTTCCTATAGAGAATGGTAAGGAAGACCTCTTACAACCTCTTTATAGCCCCTATATACCTATTTAATAG
>NCRO01000416.1 GCA_002849045.2 Candidatus Sediminicultor secundus | reverse complement strand
ATACTAATTAAAAATGGAAAAATTTATAATGGTTCAGGGAGATTACCTTATAAGAAGAATATTGGAATAAAAGGTGATCGAATTGAAACCATTACTTCCGATGAACCCCCGGCATCTAAATTGATTGATGCTATTGATTCAGCTATATCTCCCGGATTTATCGATATACATTCTCACACTGATTTTTCGATTAAGGATAATCCAGAAGCAGAAAGTAAAGTAATGCAAGGAATTACCACAGAAGTAGTTGGAATGTGTGGATTTTCCCCTGCTCCTACTAATGGAAATTATTTTAATGACTTAATGGATTATTTTAACAACACTATTACTTTAAGCAAGGAAGAGAAATTACAGTGGCGTTGGAAAAATTTATATGAATTTTATGAAGAAATTGAAAAAAAAGGTATCTCAGTTAATTTAGCACCTTTATTGGGATATGGAACATTGCGGGTTGCTTATTCAGGTTTTTCAAAAACACCTAATACGCTATTGCCCGAACAGCAGAAAAAAATACTATATCAGATTGAAAAAGAAATGGAAGCCGGTATTTGGGGGGTTTCCACAGCTTTAGAATATCCTCCTTGTTCATATTGCGATGTCGAAGAAATTGCCAAAGCCTGTAAAATAGTGAAAAGATTTAATGGAATTTATTCAACTCATATGCGAAACGAACATGGCAAGAAAATTTTTACTTCTTTGGAAGAAGCTATTAAGGTGGCTCAAATTAGTGGTGTTAATTTGGAGATTGCCCATCTTAAAGTTGCTTTTAAAGAAGGGTGGGGGAAAGCATCAGAAATATTAAATCGAATTCACCAGGAACGAAAAAAAGGCATTGAAATAAATGCTGATCAATATCCTTATACTGCTTGGGGGTCAAGTATTTTAGATTTTTTACCTAAAAACATAGTTTATAAAGGAATTAACTATTGGAGAAATTATTTACTGGAAAAAGAAAACAGAAAAGAAATAATAAGTTTTATAAAAAATAACCTTGAAGGTCCGGAAAAAGGCATGGGATGGAAAGGGGTAATTATTGCTAATACAAAGGCAAAAAATAATGAAGTTATTGTAGGAAAAAGTATGCATGAATTATCGATAACAAGAAAAATAGAACCGGAAGAACTGATAATAGATTTATTAATTGAAAAAGAGGGATATGTAAAATTAATTGTTTTTTGCATGAAAGAAGAAGATGTTAAAACGATTCTGAAAGACTCCCTGGTTATGATCAGTTCAGATGGGAGAGCAGTATCTCCACACGGCAAATTTTCCAAAATACATTACCATCCTCGTTATTATGGAACTTTTCCCAGGATTTTAGGGAAATATGTACGAGAAGAGAAAGTTATATCATTGGCTGAGGCTATTCGTAAAATGACTTTTATGCCAGCATCTAAAATTGGATTAAAAGATAGAGGTCAAATTACCGAAGGAGCTTTTGCTGATATAGTAATATTTAATCCTCATTCAATTATTGACAATGCTACTTTTGTAAATCCTCAACGTTTTTCATCAGGAATAAAAGAAGTGTTGGTAAATGGTAAAATAGTTGTTGAAAAGGGAGAGCTAACCTCTTCATCACCTGGTAAATTTTTAAGAAGAAAGTAAAATCCTTATTTCAAAAAAGAGGTAAATATTAATGGATCCAATAATTGGCATCAGTTGTTTTTGTAATTTGGGTAAAAGAAATACAGACGAAAACCCCTATTATCGTATAGAAAGGCATTATATAGAGCCTATTATTAAATGTGGAGGAATACCTTTTATTATTCCCGAATTTATTAACGAAGGCTTATCAGAAAAAATTTTAAATAATATCGATGGATTAGCAATGTCCGGAGGTAGTGGAAACTCTGATAAAGGTGATCGGATTGAGGTAGAAGGAAGACCAAGGACTTTACGAAGACAAAACAAGAATCGATATATTGCGGATAGTTTCCTTATAAAGGCTGCTCTAAAAAGGAATATGCCTTTACTGGGAATGTGCCGGGGGATGCAGATGATTTGTGAGACAGCGGGAGGAAAATTAAATTATAAATTTTTAGATGAAATAGATACAGGCGGTGTTCTACATCAGCAGAAGAGCAAGGGAAATATTCCTACTCACACAATCAGTTTAAAAGAAGGTAGTCAATTACAAAAAATATTAGGAGTTTGCGAAGTAAAAGTCAATAGCTTTCATAGTCAATTTTG
>NCRO01000415.1 GCA_002849045.2 Candidatus Sediminicultor secundus | reverse complement strand
GTGAAATATTTGTTATTCAAAAAATGGAGAAGGTAAATATAAAAGAGGAGGTATTTCGTTTATTAGAAATTGTTGGTCTTAAACCCGAACATTCCGATTATTATCCCTATGAACGACAAAAGCAACGAATCGTTATTGCCCGAGCGATTGCCCTGAACCCGGAATTAATTATTTTGGACGAACCTACTTCAGCATTAGATGTATCCGTTCAATCACAGATTTTAAATTTGTTGCAGGATATGCAACATAAATTTGATCTAACCTATCTTTTTATTTCACATGACCTATCGGTTATTAATTATTTTTGTAATAAAGTCATGGTTATGTATCTGGGGAAAATAGTGGAAGATGCTTCATGTGAGGAACTTTTTCAAAAACCCCTTCATCCTTATACCAGAGCACTAATTTCCAGTATTTTTGTTCCTGACCCGGATAAACGATTAACCATTGTTCCTTTAGAAGGCGATGTACCCAGTCCGATTAACCTACCTCCGGGATGTGTCTTCCACACCAGATGTAAATTTGCCAGTGAAATCTGTCGAGAAAAAGAACCCGAGGTAGCTGAAATAACGACTAACCATTATGTCGCCTGTCATCATTTTAAAAAAATTCAAGAAAAACACAATTAAGGTATTGTATTTTTTGTATGTTTGATGTATTATTCTAAAATTAGATAAAGTCTATTAGGTAAAGTCTAATATGTTAGATATACTAATTAAAAAT
>NCRO01000414.1 GCA_002849045.2 Candidatus Sediminicultor secundus | reverse complement strand
ATATGTTTCGCAGGAACAGATTGGTAGAATTTGCAATCGTTATTATTGGGCTGGTAAATATTGTCACAATAAAGATGTTTTGGAAGTAGCCTGCGGAACAGGGCAGGGTTTGGGGTATTTATCAAAAATTGCCAAAAGTCTTAATGCAGGAGATTATTCAGAAAAAATTTTAAAAATTGCCCAAGAACATTACGGCAATAGAATTGCATTAAAGCAGTTTGATGCACAAAATATGCCCTATAAAGATAATTCCCTGGATGTGATTATCCTTTTTGAAGCAATTTATTACTTGCCTTCAGCTGAGAAATTTATTAGTGAATGTCAGCGTGTTTTGAGAGATGGAGGCAAGGTTTTAATTGCAACAGCAAATAAAGATTTGTATGATTTTAACCCAAGTCTATATAGTTATAAATATTATGGTGTTGCGGAATTAAAGGAGTTATTTATTAAAAAAGGATTTACAGTTGAATTTTATGGTAATACTCCTGTTGATAAATTGTCATTAAGGCAAAGGTTTTTTCGACCTATTAAAAAATGGGCAGTTAAATTTGATTTAGTTCCAAAGACATTGGGAGGAAAGAGAATTATAAAAAGATTGATGTTTGGCCGTTTAGTTAAGATGCCGCCTGAAATAAAAGAGAACATGGTACCCTTTACAGAACCAAATAAATTATCTTCTTCTCAGCCTGACAAGGAACATAAGGTAATTTACTGCGTTGCCACTTTACCAAGTTAAGGACAGATATTGAAGAATAAGATATGAAACTGTCTCTTCTACACATCGAACGCAGCAGAAGAAAGCAGAGGATA
>NCRO01000041.1 GCA_002849045.2 Candidatus Sediminicultor secundus | reverse complement strand
TTAAAGTAATTGTGTTTGTTCCGGAATTCATCCCAAAAGAAAAGATTATGGCAATATCCATTCACGGTGCAACCATTGTAAAAGTTAAAGCTGAAGATTATTCAATGATGAAGAAGCATATATTAAGTTTTGCCAAAAAACTTAAATTAAGAATTGTTAATAGTAATCAAATATTTTTAATAAAGGAAATAAAGTATGAGCAAAGATAGCAGGCGAGAAAAAATATCTATTGATTTCCGCATTAAAATAGCAATAGCATTTACTCTAATTTTTTGGGCCTCTGCCTTTGCCGGTATAAGGGTGGGATTAAAAGCCTACAGTCCTGAAAATTTAGTCCTTTTTCGTTTCTTAATAGCTTCATTAGTTTTATTAGTTTATGCTATAATTACCCGCATGCCTTTACCTGAAAGAAAAGACCTGCCTGCAATATTTTTTCTTGGCTTTATAGGTATAACTGTTTATCATCTTGCCCTCACCTTTGGAGAATTAAAAGTAACTGCTGGTTCTGCCAGTCTTTTAATTGCCTCTGCTCCCATCTTTACTGCTATCCTGGCTATGCTTATTTTAAAAGAAAAGATCAAGACTTGGGGCTGGATAGGAATTATAATCAGTTTTTTAGGAGTAAGCTTGGTTGCCAGGGGAGAAGGTGAAGGAATTAGATTTGAACCAGCAGCTTTTTTGATTTTATTAGCAGCCATCAGTACGAGTTTTTACTTTGTTTTGCAAAAACCTTATTTAAAGAAATATCCTCCTTTAAAATTTGTAACTTACACAATCTGGAGTGGTACTTTTTTCCAAATATTTTTTTCACGAGGCTTATTTCAGAATATAAAAAATGCACCGATTGAGGCAACGCTGGCCATTATTTATATGGGTATTTTCCCGGCCGCCTTAGCTTATATTACCTGGACCTATGTCCTTTCTCGAATTCCAGCTTCTTTAGCAGTGAGCTATCTTTATTTATCCCCGGCATTAGCCATATTAATTGCCTGGATATGGTTAGGGGAAATGCCTTTCTTTTTATCATTAGTGGGAGGGGCTCTTGCTCTGGTTGGGGTAATAATTGTGAATGTTTGGGGGAGATAAGGGCTTTATTAGGATAAAAAACATCTTCTAATTTCTGATTGAGTTAGTATAAACTTTAGTGGGGTAGTTAGATAAAAAGAAGAATACTACTTTTCTGTATCTTTTTTTCTCTTTCTTAACTTGATACTCGATACTTCGATACTTTCTGATTGAAAAAAGAAGGAAGATAGGAAGAGATTGTGGTAAAATAAAAGGCAAAGCATTTAATAATAAAATATAAGCATATCTAATAGGAAGGTTCATTGATAACTGAGAAAAAATTGCACGGTATTTTGAGATAAAATTGGGAAGAAGTAGCACAATTAACAGAAAATAGATTAGAAAAATCATATAAAAATAATTGTAACCCAAAAAGTAAAAAAAAGAATGTAGGGGCACGATGTATTGTGCCCATAGGAGAAATTAGGTAATAATATGGTGAGGGCACAATTCATTGTGCCCCTACAACATGATTATAACTTAAAATATTATAAGAATTTTAAATTGGCACAGTAATTGCTTTAATATATATAATAGATATAGATAAATAGAATAGTAAACTGCCACTGCCATAGGCGATATCTTTCAAAGAAAGATATATTATTTTTACCTACTCTGTGAAGCCTTGCTTCACCGGGGTTATTCTGTTGTAGGAGTTCGATTCATTGAACCCGCAAGGAAACGGGTCGGATAAATTCGACCCCTACTTCGACAGGCGGGCCTGCCCTCGTGAAAACGGGGAACGCCTATCCTACGGTTTTATATTGGTCATTACCGCCTGGTACTCAAATTGAGGGCCAGGTGGATTTCTAAGTTTAATTAAAAATATATAATAGAAAGGTGTGATGCTTTGTGATTAAAAACATAGCAAAAGGTACAATATTATTTCTGGTGATATTTTTTATTTTTTCCGGTGGATTGTTCGCTGCAGAACCGAAAGAGATGAATCTTAGCCAGGCAATAAATTTAGCTTTAGAAAATAATTTAAATTTAAAGATAGCCAATTTAGATTTAGAAAATGCCCAAATAGATTATGAAAAAACTAAGGCAAATAACCTGCTCACCGAATCGCGCTACATACAATTACAGGGAGATTTAGGACTGCTTCAGGCAAAGGATAATTATACCCAGACCAGAAATGAGGTAATTATCGATGTAGTCCAAAAATATCTTCAGTTGAACCAAGCTGAAAAAAATATTACCGCTAATAGCAAAGAAGCAGAATTAGAGAAAAATTTATTGGAGGAAGTTAAAGCACAGGTTAAGGCCGGGCACAAAGGAAGTTTAGATCTTCTTCAACAGGAAAATAAATACAATAACGCTGTCTTTAATTTAGAGAAAGCCAATGATGACTACCATCAATCTTTTGAAGAATTTAAATTAGAGTTAGGATTAAGTAATCAAGAGGAAGAAGAATTCAATTTAATCGAGGTAGACTACCCCGAAATATGGAAGACAGGTGAAGAAGAAGCTCTAAAAATGGCTATTGAAAATAGTTTTATTTTGGAATTACGGAAAAGGCAGATAGAATTGGCTAAAGTTGATTTAGAGAGGGCTGAGGTAACCGCAAGTCCGGAGTTAGATTTACGGAAACTTAAAAATAATATAGGATTAGCTAATCTAAATTTTAGTAAAACTCAAAAAGAATTAGATAATTCAATTAGAAAACAATTTTATACTTATAAGCAGACTATTAATGGCTTAGATTTAAGCCAACAAAACTTGAATCAGGCTAAGGAAAATAATAGTATTATAATCGATCAGGTAAAGGCAGGTCTTAAAACCAAAAATGATCTTTTATCAGCAGAAATAAGTTTATTGCAGGCAGAGTATAATTTAAAGTCAACCATCCTCAACTATTATACGGCTAAATTAACTTTACAGAAATTGATAGGGCAGAGGATTGAAGAGGGAGAGATTGAATGAACCGAATTAGAAAAAATAATTCGTTTTTTATTTTATGTTTAATAATATTCACAAGTTTTATCTTTACCGGGGCGAATGTCCAGGCCAAAGATATTTCATTAGAAGAAGCTCTTAATTGGGGGATTGAAAATAATTCTTCAATTAAAGAAATAAAAAATAGTATTGAGACCATAGAAAGAAGTTTAAATTTAATCGATACTGAATATGCCTTTAGAACCAATATTACCGCTAATCCGATTATTGCCGGTGGTTTCGAAGAACAGACTGACGATAACTCAAATGGTGTCGATGAGGGAGATACCAGTTTCGATAGCATTAGTAGTCCTAAAATCAGTTTAAAAACTACGAAATTATTTCCTAACGGAATAATCCTTCAATCGGAAATTTCCTTAAAAGAGGAAGACTTGTTTGATCTGGAAAAGCTTTCGGAAGGACCCGATAGCATTTTCATTGCAACTAAAAGCCTTTATCCTGTACTTCCCATCAAATCAGAACAGGAAAAATATTTAGCTTCTAATGACTTGCTTAAAGCCAGGGAAAATCTAACCTGGCAGCAAGAATACAAAAAGGTAGAATTTTTAGAATCTTATTTTAATCTTTTACGTCTGCAGGAAAGATTGTCATTAGCTAAAACTAATTTTCAGTATGCTCAAGATGATTTAGATAAGATATTAAAAAAAATTGAGATTGGAGAAGCAGGAGAAAGACAGGAAATAGAAGCAAAGATCGCTCTGAAAAAAACAGAGATAGATTTTTTGCAAGCTCAGAATACTTTTCTTCAACAAAAGAACAGTTGGTATTTGAATCTAAATTTACCGGAAGAAACCGAAGTGCCTTTGGTGGAAGATTCGCCTTTTTTAGAAGAGATTATGAAATGGGCTGATTCTTTAGAATTAAATTTAAAAGAAGAAGAGTTAATAGAGTTAGCAGTAGATAACTACTATGGAATTAGAAATATTCTCCTGGATCAGGATAGCTCTCAAAAAGAAGCAGAATGGAATTTGACAAAAAATAAACCACAGGTGGATTTATTTGGCGCTTATAGAAGCAAGGATAATAGTTGGGGAATTGGAATTGAATTAAGTTACGATATTTCTGATGGAGGAAAACAAAAGATAGAAGACGAAGGATATCAAGCGAAATTAAAAAATTTAAAGGATGATTATTTGCAAATAGTCTCTGAGCTGAAATTAGAATTATATGAGCTAATCAATCAGCAGGAAATAAATAATTTAAACTTAGAGGAAAAATTAATGTCCTGGGAAAAAGCTAAATTAGAAGAAGAATCTTATCAAGCACAGCTTCAACAAGGTTTGATTAGTGATAGTGAATTTCAGTACAAGATGCTTGGTTGGCAAGAATCAGAAATAAATCTTAAATCTTCCAGAGACGAGATTTTAATAAATAAATTACGTATAGCTCAATTTTTAGGATTCAGAAAATAGCAGTTTACGGGTAAGGAGTGAAAAAAAGATGAAGAAGAAATGGTTGATTATCGGAGTAATTATTATTTTAGTAATTATTGCTCTTTTTGTCGGGAGCAGGTTTTTAAATAAAACAGATGAAGAGGAATTAACTGAACAAAAGATCAAGATTACTCCTCAGATGGTTTCATCTGTAGAGCGGGGAGATCTCAAAAAGACGGTTTCTACCAGTGGTTACCTGCAGCCGGCAGATGAAAAATTACTTACTTTTAACTTGAATGGTGAAATTGAAGAAATTTTAATTGCTGAGGGTCAGCGTGTTTCCGAGGGAGAAGAATTAATGCGGTTAGAGAGGAGTCAACAGGAATTAAACTATTTAATAGCAAAAAATACCTATGAATTAATTAAGACGAGTGGTTCAGAAAGCGAAATAAATGAACAAGAGCTAAATTTTCAAATTGCTAAGAAAAATTTAGAAGATACCACTCTTAAAGCCCCATTTTCCGGTTTGATTACTAATGTTTCCGTTAAACCGGATGATTACATTAATTCAGGAAGTGAAGTAGCTTATATAATTGATGACAGTAGCTATGAAATAGAAGTTGCAGTTAATGAGATTGATAGCTTGGAGATAGAAGTAGGGCAGGAAGTAATTATCATCCTGGATGCTTTCCCTGGGAGAGAATTTTCAGGAAAAGTAAGGGAGATTCATAATTACACTCAAAATGTAAACGGAGTAGTTACTCTTCCGGTTACAGTAAAGTTAGATAAGACAGATAAGCAGTTTAA
>NCRO01000413.1 GCA_002849045.2 Candidatus Sediminicultor secundus | reverse complement strand
ATTATATAAGTGATAAAGCAAAATTAGGGAAAGATATAACTTTTGCTAAAAATGTTATTATTGAAGACGATGTAATTATTGGTGACAATTGCCACATAGGTTATAATGTAGTCGTTAGAAAGGGCACAACAATAGGCGATAATGTAAGAATAAATGATAATACAGTTATTGGGAAATATCCTATGAGGGCAAGTCTAAGCATCTTTAAAGAAGAAAAAAATCTTCCTCCCACGCGTATTGGGGATAATTGTTTGATTGGTGCAAATACAGTCATTTATATTGGCTCTAATATCTTTAATAATGTTTTAATAGCAGACTTAGCTTCTGTAAGAGAAAATACCACTATAGGTGAATATACCATTATCGGTAGAGGAGCAACAATCGAAAATTATGTAAAAATAGGTAAGCGTTGCAAATTAGAGAGTGAATGTTATATTACTGCTTATTCAGAATTAGAAGATTATGTTTTTATCGCTCCCGGAGTGGTTACCAGTAATGATAATTATTTAGGAAGAACTGAAGAAAGATTCAAACACTTTAAGGGAATTACAGTAAAAAGAGGTGGAAGGATTGGGGCAAATGCAGTAATTCTTCCCGGGAAAATCATAGGCGAAGATGCTCTAATAGCTGCGGGTAGCGTTGTGACCAAAGATGTTCCTCCCAGAAAAATTGTAATGGGTTCACCAGCTTGCATAGTTCGAGATGTGCCCGAAGAACAATTAATTAAAAATCAAAAGTTTTATATAGGATAAAATAATAAATTAACTAATTTACCAATTGACGAATTTAAAGGAAGAATACAAAAATGAAAGTACCACAGTTAGATCTAACAACTCAATATCATTCAATAAAAAAAGAAATTAATTCTGCCATTACCGTAGTATTAGAATCAGGAATAGTTATAAACGGTGATAATGTAAAAAAAATAGAAAGTTCTCTCGCAGCTTATTCAGGAACTAAATATGGCATAGGAGTGGCCAATGGTTCTGATGCTATCTTTATAGCCTTAAAAGCTTTAGGAATATCTACAGGAGATTATGTTATATCCCCCACTTTTACTTTTTTTGCCACTGCTGGAAGTATAGTAAGAATAGGTGCCACTCCCATATTTATAGACATTGATTCACAAACCTGTAATCTTGATCCCCAAAAACTTAAAGAATTTATTGACACTAATTGTAATTTTAATTCCGAAATTAATCAATTAATAAATAAACAAACTGGACAATCAGTAAAAGCAATCATTCCGGTTCATCTATATGGTCAGATGTGTAAAATGGACGAAATTATGAAAGTTTCCCAGAAATATAATCTAAAAGTGATGGAAGACTGTGCCCAATCAATAGGTTCTGAATATAAGGGTAAAAAAGCCGGAAGTTATGGAGAGCTGGCCACCTTTTCTTTCTTCCCTACAAAAAATTTAGCTACTTATGGAGATGGAGGAATGATTGTTACTTCTTCGGATGAATATGCCGAATATTGTCGCATCTTTAGGTCTCATGGTTCTAAACCAAAATATTATCATAGATTTATAGGTATTAACTCCCGTCTTGATGAATTACATGCTGCAATATTAAATGTCAAATTTAAATATTTAGATAAATGGTTAGTGGATAGATTTCAAGTTGCCAGTAGATATCAAAAACTATTTGAAAAATATAATTTATTAGACAAGATAAAACCCCCTTTGAATGATATCCATAGCCTCAAAAATCATAAAGAGCACACTTTTCATCAATATGTAATATATGCAGAAGACAGGGATAAATTACAGGAACATCTAAAAGAAAACGGAATAGGCACTAATATATACTATCCCTTATGTTTACACTTACAGGAGTGTTTTAAATATTTAGGATATAAAAAAGGAGATTTTCCTATTGCAGAGGAAGCCACTAAACATGTTTTAGCTATCCCTATGTATCCCGAACTTACTGAAGAAAAACAAGAATATGTGGTAAGTAAAATTGCAGAGTATTTTATTAATTAGCTATTTAACTAATTTAAATTTAGCGGGAATTCCCCATCTGTTAAGGTGGGTATGAGAGCAAATTCCCGGCAAGTCGGGACAGACGATAGTCTGTTAAAGTGAGTACCACGTCTGTAAAGGCGTGGGAGTCTAGTGGAGAATAATGAGTAAATTACAATTTGCAATAATAGGCTGTGGAAGAATATCAGGTACTCATATTGAAGCGATGTTAGATAATTTTGAAGATGTTGAACTTGTTTCTGTTTGTGATATTTTAAAAGATAGAGCTGAATTGGAAGCAGATGAGTATTTAATGAAAGCACAAGAAAAGAATATCTCAGTAGTAAAGCCTAATGTATATTCTGATTATCGGGAAATGCTTCAAAAAGAAGATATTAATGTTTGTGTCATTTGCACCGAATCAGGTTATCATGCCGAGATTTCTCTTTATTGTCTAAATTTAAGGAAACATGTTTTAGCGGAAAAACCGATGGCAATGTCACTTCTCGATGCAGATAGAATGATTCAAACAGCTCAAAAGAATAATTTGAAGTTGTCAGTTTGCCATCAAAATAGATTTAATCCTCCTATTCAAAAATTAAGACAGGCAATTGATGAAGGGAGATTTGGCCGAATATTTGCTGGAACTGCCCGAATCTTATGGAACAGAAACAGAGAGTATTATGATAAAGCTAACTGGAGAGGT
>NCRO01000412.1 GCA_002849045.2 Candidatus Sediminicultor secundus | reverse complement strand
CAATCTGTTCCTGCGAAACATATGAACCCGATAATTCAGTCACTGATAAATAATCCAATAATAAAGAAACCTCCTCAATTCTTTTTATAATTCTTGACAACTAATTCCAGATAGTTAATCATATCATCATATACTTTTTCAGCAATAAATTTTTCCTTATACAAAGCAAATGCATTTTTAGACATTTTTTTAAGAATATCTGGATTTTTAAACAAATATATCAATTTCGAGGCTAAATCATCAGCATTTTTACTTTCGTAAGTTATACCACAATTATAATTACTTAATAATTCTCCTAAAACACCTTTTAAACTTGAAACAATAGGTAAACCAGCTGATAAATATTCAATAGATTTATTTGGTAAGCTAATAACAAAACTTTTCACATTCTGATAGGGCAACAACCCAATTGAAGACATTCTTGATAATGTCCATATTTGATCTTTATTTATCCATCCTGGAAATATTACATTATCGTAATCTCTCGATATTTTCTTGTAATAATTTAAATTAATCCCGCTTCCACATATAATAAAACGAATTGGATAATTTTTGTCTGTTATCTTTCTTGCAACATTTATTATATTAATAAATTCTGGCACAAAACTATGACTTAAATTCCCAAAATAACAAATATTAAATTCATTGCTATTTTTACTCAATCCATATTTTGCCCAAAACTGCTCCGCATCCTTAATAGCCTTTTTCTTAGGAGCATTTTCACTATACCCAAGAGGAAAAGATTTATCAAGAGATGTCAGATTTCGATTTGCACACTTGACACCCCAAATAATAATACCTGGCACAACTCCAACAATGTGAGTAGCACCAATACATGCTTTATATAACATAATATACATTGGCAAAAATAAAATACGCGCTATTTTTTTGGCCCATGCAGGAATAAAATCCAAGAATACCTCTGGCCACATATCCCGTACATCAAGCACAACGGGAATATTCATTTTTTTTCCATATCTAACCTTTCTCTTATACCCATCT
>NCRO01000411.1 GCA_002849045.2 Candidatus Sediminicultor secundus | reverse complement strand
TAATAAAAAAGTTGCCAGCACAAAGGCAAAGAATATTCCCATAGTAGTAAAAAATCCGAATTCAGTCATAGGTCTGACAATTGCAGCGGTAAGGGATAGAAACCCCGCCATAGTAGTAAGTGCACTCATGAGTATGGGGACAAATATATTCCGAATAGTCATATTGACTGCCTTGACAGGGTTAAGATTATGTCTTTCTTCGTAATATCTGCTAATAAAATGGATGCCATAAGCTGTTGCTAAAGATATCATCAATACTGGTATGGCAGAAATCATCATAGTAGCACTTCTGCCGATAGAAGCAACAAACCCCATAACCCAAACGGAAGATAATAAAGCAACTGCAAGTGGTAAAAGCACGCCACGAACACTTCTAAAGCAAAAGAAAAGGATTAATAATACAGTTACTGCAGCAATAATACCCAATCTCATTGTTTTCCATGAACTTTCCGACATTTCTGCCATTATAAAAGGCATTCCAAAATAATGAACCTGCAAGGTTTGACCTTTTATAGGTTCTATTATATTCTCCAGTTCTACTTTAAGTTTTTCATCTTCTATGTCTTTTACCGTTTCAACCATTAATAAAGCCACATTTCCATCTTCTGAGATAAATTTTCCTTTTACCAGTTTATCATTTAAGAGAGAAAGTTTAAGCTCCTTAGCTTCTTCATCATTTTCCGGGAATACTTCAACTAAATCTTTTACCTCGAGACCTACATCTGTGGTAATAATTTTAGGCATATTCAAAAAAGAATTCACTGATTTAACAAAAGGAGCTGTTCCTTAATTAACAAATGTAA
>NCRO01000410.1 GCA_002849045.2 Candidatus Sediminicultor secundus | reverse complement strand
TAGCAAAGTTAGCGTATAGCGTACAGCGTTTAGCGTAGAGCGTATAGTTTTATGCGGGCAGCAAGTGAAAGCAAGATAACAAATAAGTATTTCGTATGCCGTTAGGAACTAGTTAGTCGGTTGGTTGCCTGGTTAAGAAGGTAATTATATGGGGGCGGCAAAGTCTGTTTTGTAATCTCTTTTATTTTATCTCTTGCGGATAAGGAGAAAGATACTAAAAAATTCGAATCATCTTCTCCTATTTTTCGAATATCTTTTTCCTGCCAGATATTTAGGTAATTAAAGATCTTTTCTCGAGCTAAATATAATTCATAATTAAACTCACCAAAATTCTTCTGTCTTATAGGTTTTTCTAATTTCCCTTTAATTTTAAGCACATCTCCGTATTCATATGGGCAATCATCCAAATAAGTATTCACTAATATTGAGCCCTGTGTTTTAATCTTATAATCTTCTCTTTCTATTTGACTTACTTTTGCCTTCAAAGATATTTTCTCTTGATTAGGATAATATTCTTTGTCTAAAACCGTACAAATAATGGTTAACTTTTTATCTTCTATAAAATTTGCTATATGGTTAGCACCAATGGGATTAGAATTAAGATTATAATTTAAAATGCCGATTAAAAATATTATTAAAAATAATAAAGCAGTGGTTATATTCCACTGCTTTACAAAACTTATAATTGAAATTAATATTAATAATATTATGATAGAAAATAAAAATATTAGATTAATGCTAATAAATTTACCATAAATTATTCCTATAATATATAGAGCTAAAATTATAGGTAAGGGTCTAACAACATAATGTTTACTATCTGAAGACATATTTTTTATTGGACACAAATTAGATCTTTAATTCCTTCATATTTTTTTTCTGCAATTCCGGAAACATCCTTTATATCATCAATCATTCCGAACAATCCATTTTGATTTCTATATTCTATTATTCTTTCTGAAAGAACCGGTCCAATTCCGGGTAAAGTCTGTAACATATTCGCATTAGCGGTATTAATATTAATTTTCGCAGAGGTAGAAACCGAAGAAGAAGAATACACACTTTCCACATAGTTATATGTATTTGTATTGATTTCTTCACCAGTTTCACTATAAGTTTTATAAGGAACAATTATTTTTTGTCCATCCTTAAGAAGAGCAGCAAGGTTAATCGAATCCAAGTTAGCCTCTTCGATTGCTCCTCCGGCAATTTTTACTGCATCAACAATTCTATCAGTTGACTTTAATTGATAAACTCCGGGGTTTTTAACTGCACCAGCGATATGAATAATTACCGGTGGAATTTCTATTTGTATCGCAGGTTTATTTTCTGAAATATCCGAAGCACGATTTATAATAAAATTATCTTCTTTATTAATATTTTTATTCAAAACTATTCCTACACCTACTATTATCACTATTAATAATAGAATTATGGTAATTTTTTCTTGATTCGAAAAGTTAAACATAATTGTTCTCTCCTTACTTCTATAGAGATTATACTTTTAAACTAAAAATTACAAGCAAAAACCATTATAATAATTTACCGATTAGCCAATTGACCAATTTACCGATTAAATTAGTCGTTAGTGAATAGTGAATAGTTGTTAGCATAAGAAGACATGGCACACCATGCTCTGGTTTTTTGTAGGGGCACAATGAATTGTGCCCTCTCTGTTTTACTGCCTTTTGTTCTTACTTGGGCGTATGCAATACGCCCCTACATCTTTTATAATTTCGTCTTCTCTATCCTGTGGGCACGATGCATCGTGCCCCTACTCTGAATTCTATTTTTTTCACGAGATACCAGATACTAGATACGAGATACGGATTTTGCTTTGTGCTTTAAGTTTTTAGCTTGATTTTTAATTTTAAAGTATCTCTTTGCTTCGCCTACAGTATATAGCGATCCGGTTATACATATTAAATCATCTTTTTTGGAATTCGATAAAGCACAGTTTATGGCCTGAGGAATATTCTCAGTAACGATTATTTTGTTCTGCTCTATGTATTGTGCCGCTTCTTTGGCAATTACCTGGGGAGGAGTTGCCCGAGGGCTCTTTGCCTTGGTAGTAATGATCAAATCTACAGTAGGTGCTAATATTTTTATCATCTTCTTGTAATCCTTATCTGCAAAAATTGCTAATACCAAAATAAGCCTTTGATAAGAAAATATCTCTTTCAGGGTTTCCCGTACCACCCTTACTCCATTGGGATTGTGTGCCCCATCCAATATTAATGTAGGATTATTCTGAATGATTTCCAATCTCCCTGTCCATTTAACTTTTTCTAAACCGGCTCTTATTGCTTTTTCAGAAATTTTTACCCCTCTAATTTTAAGTGCTTCTATAACGGTAATAGCAGTAGCGGCATTCTCTGCTTGATGTCTGCCTAATAAGGGAGTGTGAAGATTTTTATAATTATGAGAAATTCTTTTTAAATCAAATATTACACCCTTGATATCAGATTTTACTATTTCGTAATTTATTCCTCTTCCTATACTGTAAATAAGGGAATTTTTCTCATCGGCTATTTTCTTGATCTCATTATATGCCTCTTCGTATTGTTTAGAGGATATTACAATCCCCTCCGGTTTAATAATCCCTCCCTTTTCTCTGGCAATTTCTTTTAAACTATTCCCTAATTTATCCATATGGTCATAATCTATATGAGTAATGACAGAAATTAAAGGTTTGCAAACATTTGTAGCATCTAATCTTCCACCTAATCCTACTTCTAAAACCAAAAAATCTACCTGCTCTTCAAAAAAATAGAGAAAAGCCAGAGAAGTTATAACTTCAAAGAAGGTGGGGTGACCGAAAGAAGGTGTATTGGCAACCTTTTCTATGGAGGGTTTTATTCTTTCTAATAGCTCACTTACTTTTTTCCTGTCTATTGGTTTATGATTAACTTTGAATCTTTCGGTAAAATCAACTAAGTGAGGAGAAGTATAG
>NCRO01000409.1 GCA_002849045.2 Candidatus Sediminicultor secundus | reverse complement strand
TTATTTTTACTGATGGCTATAATTTTTGAAAGACCAGCACTTCATTTATCTTACTCTTTTGATGTATGGTGGCCCATTATATTGACGGGAGTATTTGCTACAGCTTTAGCCTTTTATATGCAGAATAGATTTCAAAGATATTCTACTGCCACTAAAACCGCCATTATATTTTCCGGGGAACCGATATTTGCAGCGGTCTTTGCCTATTTTCTCTTAGGAGAGAAAGTAGGCCTAATCGCCTGGGCAGGAGGATTATTGATAATTTTTGGTATGATTATATCTCAAAGCAAATTTAAATCAATGTCTAATTGATTATCTAATTAAAACATTATTTAACGATTTGAATTTTTTTTGAGACCCTGATGGTTAAATATAATTTATTATTTTTCTTCTTCTATCATTATTTTTACTTCTTCCAACTTTTTAGGGATTATTTTAGGGAATTCTCCATTCTTTTCATAGACTTTTTCCCAGAAAGGCTTACTAAGTTTTTCATACTCTTTAGAGTATTTATCCAGGTGTTCCCTACAGTCGGTTAATATAGTCTCGGCATTTTCGTGAGTGGGGTAAGGTTGACATTCTTTACAAATTTCCCTTAAGACTTCAGGATGATCAATAATCATACAGGGCATCATCAAGTTTTTACTATAAGGTTGTCGAGCTCTTATTGCCTTAAATAAAGGAGAATTTATTGCCTCCAGTAAAGAAGAGTTTCTTATATTGTGAGTAGCAAAATGGGTGAATACACAGGGTTCGATATCACCTTTTGCATTTATATGAAAGTAGTTACCGCCCCCAGCAATACACCCTCCGGTATGCATACCATCATTCCAGAAATCTCCGATGAAGACAGGATACTTATTTCTGAGGTAATTGACTCTTCTCCAGCCGTATAGTCTTTGTTCCGGAGTCTGCATTAAATCTACATTGGGTTTGCTGCCAATGGGGATATAGGTAAAGTACCAGCCGAAAGTACACCCTTTATCAGTCAGTAATTTCATAAGTTCATCACTATATATAACTTCGGTATTGTATTTAGTTGGGGTAGCAGAAAAACCAAAAAGTACTCCTGCTTCCCGGAGATTATCCATGGTTTGCATTATCTTTTTCCATACTCCCTTACCTCGACGGTGGTCAGTTTCTTCTTCAAGTCCTTCAATGCTTATAGCGGGTGCAATATTTCCTAATTCTTGTAATTTAAGAGTCATATCTTTATCGATGAGTGTTCCATTAGTATAGGACATAAAAGCTGCATCATTATGTTTT
>NCRO01000408.1 GCA_002849045.2 Candidatus Sediminicultor secundus | reverse complement strand
TTTTGAGGGGAAAAATATAATTACTGTTAGAGTAGATTCTACCCGCAGAAGTGATATCCCACCTGAAGGTGGATTAGTTGATTATATGCTTTTCGGAGGAGTTTACCGAAATGTCCGTCTGGTGATAGTGGAAAACGTACATATTATCTGGTCTTTTGTAGAAGTTACAGAGGCAAATAAAAAGTCTGCGACAATTCATCCAAAATTTGAATTAAATAATTTAGATAACGAAGATAAAAAAGCTACAATAATTACAAAACTTATGGATGAAGATGGTAAGACAGTAATAACCAAAGAAACAACTTTAATTATCAAAACTGGTAAAAACACAATTAAACAGGAACAGATTTCTTTTTCGAAACCAGAACTGTGGCATCCAAATCATCCTTATCTTTATAATATATATACACAAGTTAAAATTGGTAATAGAATTTGTGATGATTTCAACACGAAAATAGGCATTAGAAAATTTGAATTCAAAGATGATGGAAAATTTTATATCAACGGTGAATCTTTTAAGTTAAGAGGACTTAATCGCCATCAAATGTTTCCCTATCTGGGTGGGGCTATGCCAGATCGGGGTCAACGGAAGGATGCTGAGATACTTAAATATGATCTGGGATTAAATTTTGTCCGTTCTTCTCATTATCCAGCCAATCCTTCTTTTCTTACTCGTTGTGATGAAATAGGGCTTTTAGTATTGGAGGAGATACCTGGGTGGCAATATATAGGTGACGAAGAATGGAAAATTTTAGCTAAAAAGAATGTAGAAGAAATGATTATTCGTGATCGTAATCATGCTAGTATTTTCCTTTGGGG
>NCRO01000407.1 GCA_002849045.2 Candidatus Sediminicultor secundus | reverse complement strand
GTTAAAATAGCTTTAACCGGAACAACTCCCAGACCATCATGGGTGGCAAGCACATTAAAGAAAGTTGTTTTATCAGAAACATTCTTGATGCGGGAAGCCCATTCAAGAAGGCGGGAGGCATCACCGGTGTAGAAGGTATGTAGCACTAATAAGGGGAGAAACCATACGAAATGAATATTACCTATTATAGTTCCATTGCCGATTCTAAAAATACTGAAGAATTAAATATAAAGAAATTTTTAGCTTCTCAAGCAATAATATTATCTTTATCAGGCATTCCTGGAATCTATATCCACAGCCTGTTCGGAACGGAAAATTATCTGGAAGGAGTAGAGAAAACAGGTCAGAAAAGAACTATTAATCGAAAAAAATTTCAATACAATAAATTAAAAGAGGATTTAGTAAATTCGGACTCCAGAAAACATAAAATATTTACCGAGTTCATAAAATTAATTCATAAAAGAAAATCTGAAAAAGCCTTTCATCCTAATGGAAAACAAGAAGTATTATTTTTGAAGAGAGGAATATTTTCTTTATTACGGACTTCTGCGGATGGTAAGGGGAAAATAATAGCATTACATAATGTCACAGACAATATGCAGAAATTTTGTTTTATAAAAAATCAGTACGGTTTAAACAAAAAAGAATATTTTGATATAATCTCTGAGAAAATAATAGATATAGAAAAAATATCTCTAAAACCATATCAAATTATATGGTTAAAGATTTTTTAAATAATTACTTTAAAAGGAAGATAATTAAATGATAAAATTAAGAAGACTTTCTGATCAACCTATCCTATTGCTCAAAAAAGAACACCTCTGGGAAGCAACTGCAGTATTTAACTGTGCCGCAATATATGATAATGGTTTGGTACATATGATTTACAGAGCTGCCGATATTGCGCCCAATGGAAAAGAAGGACCCTATATTAATCGTCTTGGTTATGCAGTAAGTAAAGACGGGATTCACTTCAATCGATTAGAACAACCAATCCTATCCAATGATACAGAACAAGAGGCCAGAGGTCCGGAAGACCCCCGAATAGTTAAAATAGATGATATCTTTTATATGATGTATACTGGATATAGGGGTAGATCTTTAAAAGATTACAGAATTTGTCTGGCTACTTCTAAAAATCTTATCGATTGGGAAAGACAGGGAGTAGTTCTTGACGAAGTCAATAAGGATGCCTCTTTATTCCCGGAAAAAATCAAAGATAAGTATGTAATGTTTCACCGAAGAGAACCGGATATCTGGATAGCCTATTCTTCAGACCTTAAAGACTGGTATGATCATAAGATTATAATGAGACCCCTCCCTGATTCTGATTGGCAATATAATAAAATTGGGATAGCCGGTCCTCCCATCAAAACGAAGCAGGGTTGGTTCTTAATATACCACGGCACAAGTAATGAGAAAGGGTATTGCCTGGGAGCAGCTCTCCTTGATTTAGATGACCCTTCAAAGGTTCTGGCCAGACAGTCTGAACCCATCTTAGAGCCAGAACTCGATTGGGAAATAAATGGATATGTCCCCAAAGTGGTATTTGGCTGTGGCCAGGCAGAGATTGGTGACAGAATCCTGGTGTATTATGGCGGGGCAGATACGGTAATCGGGGTTGCTGAACTTGATAAGAAATATATAAAATTCGATTAAAATGCTGATCCCCTCTGTCATTCCCTCTCCCCATTTTGTCATTCCGCTTTCTCATATGTCATTCCCGCGCATGCAGGAACCCAGAGCATTTCTACCCACATATATGAATTGAATTAACTGGGGCAAACTGGCAAACTGGCAAACTGGATAACCGGCTAACTGATGTAATTGGTGAATAGGTCAATTGGTCAATTGGTGAATTATATTGTCTTGCATCTTGTATTTTAACTAACGACTATTCACTAACGACTAACGACTAATTTAAGGGAGAAAATAGTGCAGGGAATAAGGACTGTCGCTTATACACATCT
>NCRO01000406.1 GCA_002849045.2 Candidatus Sediminicultor secundus | reverse complement strand
TCGCGAATCGTATCTAGTTAAGGAAAAAATGCAAAAAAAGATTAAAAATTTTAGAGATTTAAATATATGGAAAAAAGGCATAGAAATAGTTAAAGATATATTTCCAGGTAGCCTTCCTGTTATCAAATAATTCCTTAATTAATTTTTTCTTTTGAAAAAATACTTCTGGTTTAAAAAATATAATATTTCCTCCACAGAATATCCCTTCTTTCATTTTTACATAAGTTCTCTTCGTTTCAGGATACTTTTTCACAATATTTTCTTTGGTAATTATGGGATAACCAATATAAGCTTTTCTTTTTGTGCATATTTCTAAAAATTCATCAATTGCTTTAGAAGTAATCAGGGGAATATCAGAGGTTAAAAGCAATAAATTGTCAGCAGAATTAAAAAAATTTAACCCAATTTCCATATTTTCAAGTATAGAATTTCCGGGATTTAATATTTCATCCACTTTTTTGCCTATATAAGGATGAAGCTCATTTTTTGGACCCGCCACCAAAATTCTATCAATATTCTCTGAACTATTTAGTGCATCAACAATATAGTCAATCATGGGTCTGCTATCTAACATAATTAGAGCTTTGTTGTCTACATTCTCAGCAATTTCTAAGGGTCCTTTTTCTTTTGAACCTGCTAATACCAAAGCATTAAACATCTTTTTTCACCTGTCTTTATAAATAATCTGTCGATTATTTTGATTTACCAATTGACCAATTTGCCAATTAAATTAGTCGTTAGCTTTAAATGCAAGTTTTTAGTTCTTGTTTTTTAGTTTTTACAAACTCAAAACTATTAACCCATTACTTATTACACATCACTCATCACGCTATTTTATTTACTAAATACTATTCACTATTCACTAACGACTATTTTTTATCGCTGCTTTTATGAATTCCCTAAACAACGGGTGAGCCCGGTTAGGTCTTGATTTGAATTCGGGATGGAATTGCACCCCTATAAACCAGGGATGATTCGGAAGCTCAACCATCTCTACTAAATTTAAATCCTGATTTAAGCCGCTAAATCTTATGCCGTGTTTAGAAAAATTATCCTTGTATAAATTATTAAATTCGTATCTATGCCGATGTCTTTCATAAATCATCTCTTGGTTAAATATTTTAAAAGCAAGGGAATCTTTTTCTAATTTACAAGAGTATGTACCTAATCGCATAGTGCCGCCTTTTATTTTTATTTTCTTTTGTTCCGGTAAAAGATCAATTACGGGAAATGGTGTTTTAGAATCAAATTCTGAGCTATTTGCTCCTTCTAAATTTATTACATTTCGAGCAAGCTCTATAACAGCACATTGCATTCCTAAACAAATTCCCAAAAAAGGTATTTTATTTTCCCTTGCATATTTTACTGTTTCAATTTTACCTTCTATCCCCCTTTTTCCAAAACCGCCCGGTATCAGGATTCCATTAATATCTTTAAAAAGATTTTTTGGGGAATGTCTTTTTACTTCATCCGAATCAATTCTTTTTATTTTTACTTTACAATCATTATCGATTCCACCATGAAGAAGCGCTTGGGTAATACTTATATAAGCATCTTTTAAACTAATATATTTTCCCACCATCCCAATATTAACTTCTCTTTTGGGATGATATATTTTATCAACCATGTTTCTCCAATTTTGTAAATCAGGACCTTGGCATTTTAAATTTAACAACTTTACTATTAAATCTCCCAACTTTTGTTCTTCAAATACTAAAGGTATTTCATAGATAGATTTAACATTTATTGCTTCAATTATTGCTTCATTCTTAGTATCGCAAAATAAAGATATTTTACTTTTTACCTCTTCGGAAAGTTTTGATTGACAGCGGCAGATAATTATATCTGGTTGAATACCAATTTCCCTAAGCTCTTTTACACTATGTTGTGTAGGTTTTGACTTTAACTCTTTGGCAGCTTTAAGATAAGGAACAAAAGTAACGTGTACATACAGAACATTTTCTTTGCCTATATCATTTCTAAATTGCCTTATAGCTTCCAAAAAAGGAAGACTTTCAATATCACCTACTGTTCCTCCGATCTCTACGATTACTACATCTACTTTCTCTTTTTTATTTTGGGAGATATTTCTAATGGTAGATTTAATCTCATCAGTTATATGAGGTATCACTTGAACTGTAGCTCCTAAAAAATCTCCTCTTCTTTCTTTAGAAATTACAGAGCTATAGATCTTCCCGGTAGTCATATTGCTATAACTAGATAAATTTGTATCAATAAATCTTTCATAATGTCCTAAATCTAAATCTGTCTCTGCTCCATCTTCGGTGACAAATACTTCACCATGTTGATAAGGATTCATAGTTCCTGCATCAACATTTATGTAAGGATCTATCTTCTGTATGGAAATATTTAAACTCCTGCTTTTCAATATCCTTCCGATAGAAGAAGCGGAAATACCTTTACCCAAAGATGAAACTACTCCTCCTGTAACAAAAATGTATTTTGTCATAAATCCCCTCTTTTAATTATTTATAAAATTATTCAGTCAGCTATCAGGGCGTATGCAATACGCCCCTACTTTTTTCTCTCTTTTATTTTCCTTACTATTCACTATATATGTATTTAGTTATCCAGTTTACTAGTTACTTTGATTAATTAGTAATATTGTCCTCCCATAGTTAATTGGTTTGATATTAATTTTTAGCCAGGTAACCAGGTAACTAACTAACCAACTAACTAATTCTTAGCGATATACGAAATACGATATACGACATACGAAATACTATTCATATTGTAAAACATAAATTTGAGTATTTTTAGGCAATTTATCCTCTGTTATTTCGAACTCGCACGATTCTAATCTTTGTACATTATCTTTATTTGATAGAAACACTTCTACTGGGTCTATAGAAAATTTAATTGCCTCCGTCTTATAATGCATGGGAATTGCTATCTTAGGTTTAATATCTTTAATTATCTGAGTGGCTTGACTGCTATCTATGGTATAAAATCCTCCCACAGGAATAAATAGAATGTCTATTGTACCTATCTCTGCTAATTTATCAGAATCTAAAATATGTCCCAAATCACCTAAGTGGCACAAGTTAAATCCATCCGCTTTTATAACAAATATAGTATTTGGTCCTCGCTGTCCTCCGTAAACGCTATCATGATAAGCTGATATTCCTCTAAATTCCATTTTATGTGATTCTCTATTTACCAGACCTTTAAAAACTACCGGTCTTCCTCTTACCCCTCTCACAAAATTATGGTCAAAATGTTCGTGGCTAACAGTCACAATATTTACTTTAATTCGAGGGAGTTTATAGCCAAGAGTTTCATCGAAAGGATCAGTGATAATTTTAATTCCTCTTTCAGATTCAATTAAAAACGAAGAATGCCCTAACAATTTTATTTTCATGATTTTGCTCCTTCTCTATCTCGTATATAGTGTATAATATAGCGTATAGCGTTTAGCGTATAGAGATAAGATAAATCATTCTGTATAATATGCTATCAACTTCTTTTGATAAATTCTCAATAAGTTAATATTCTGCTATTTTTGTTTATCATTGTAATTCCTGCTAATTTCTGTCATTCATATTGTCTTATGTCATTCCCGTGAAGGTATGAATGACAAATGATGAAGACATAGAGGCATATGAAGTAGGTCCTTACTTTTTTCTTTTATTTTCTTTGCAATATACTACGTACTATATACTAATTTGGCTTCTGGATTTTGTATTCTTTTTATCTGACTCTACGCTATACGCTACCCGCTCTACGCTATTCTAAAACATTTCCTTAATAACTTTATTTAATCTTTCTTTTGCTAATTCCGGTTTAAAGTTTAATATAATGCTTCCCATTTCGGTTTTTTGTATTATATTAAATGGCTCCAAAGAAAATATTTTAGTAATTTCTTCTACTTCATATTCTTGCACTCTTTTAAACCCAATATATGCATCAGTTTTTTGATTAATTATTTTAGTTAGCGACTCTACATTAAGATAAAGTTTTTTACCACTATTCTCGTGTAATAAATTAATAATGATATTAATCAGTTTTATTTTATTATAGAGTATTTTTCTTTTTTCAAATAATCTAAAAATATTATTCTTAACAGAATTATCTGCTGAAAAAATTGATTCCAAATTACTTAAAGAAAAAGGTAATTTATCATGTTCTTCTATAAGATCGCATAACCACCTCAGCTCAAACAACATAACTTTGTTCTTATCTGTTTTTCGGCGTAGTTTATCATAATCGAAATTCGGAGAAATAATTACCGCATAATCTGATTTTGTTTCCTCTTTTACCTTGCTCAACTCGCTCCAATGTTCATACTTTTGTATTTTTTCGCTTTTTTCATCTGATAACTTTGCATCAATAATTAAATTGTACGTTTTATAATCTAATAATGCTTTCGCTAAAATAAAAGATGCCTTTCCTTCTAATACAATAGAAGTTTCAAAACCCAAAAACTCAAACACTTTTTGAAGCAATTTTTTAAGACTTTCATTATCTTCAGAATTTTTCAGTCTTAATTGCAGTTTTTCAATTTCGCTCAACCAATCAAAGAGACCCCACATTTCTTCTTTATTTTCGATAAACCGAAAGTCTTTTCTCAAAATATTGTCAATATATTTAGAAAATAAATTTTCTTCGTTTACTTCTACCTCTAATACACTTTCACATATTTCTTTATAAGTTAGAGAACGTCCTGCTTCCTGCAATATTTTAAATATTTTTTCACTTAAATCGTCTTGAGATTCTATCTTAGTCTCATCTTCTGTTACCAAAAAGTATCTTTTTCTATCATAGTCAATAAGACCAACAAAAATAATATCGTTTACTTTCAGTTTTTTCTTTTCATACCATTCTTTTAATCCAACTAAACAATTGAGATCATTATTTACTATTGCTTCTATTTCATTTCCTTCTTTGTCTATAAAGGTAATTTCAACGGCATTTTCTTCTTTGGGGAAAAATGGTCTCATATAACTGGTTAAAAACATGGTACCGTCTTTCAAACAATAACTGGTGAGAGAATACTTAATGTTTGCATCTTGATATTGCCATTTTACCAAACCCCATACTCCTCTTTTTATCCTCATAAATCTTTTGTCTCCACTCATAGAGGCATTTACAGCATAGTAGGGTTCCTTAACCTTTAACGGCCTTATTTTTGTCAACTCTTTAGTAATTTGCCGATAATGCAACGGTTTTTTATGTTTGATTAATATTTCATAAGCACCGTCAGCAACTGATTTATGCTTCATAAGTCCCTAACCTCCAATTATCGATTATCCAATCAGCCAATTCACCTATTTACCTATTTACCTATTCACTAATTCACTAATTCACGGGTTCACCGATTAACCAATTGATCGATTAGCCTGATTTTCCAATTAATCAATTCATCCATTCTATAATAATAGTTATAGCTGA
>NCRO01000405.1 GCA_002849045.2 Candidatus Sediminicultor secundus | reverse complement strand
ACGCTGGATATATGAGTGGTTCAGCCCCACAGCGGCCAAGGAGGCTACCGAGGCGTTAATTGCTGACGGATGTGACGTATTTGCTTTTACAGAGGATTCACCAACAGTCGTACAGGTTGCTGCAGAAAGCGGCTTCCCTTCCTTCGGTCATTATTCTCCAATGTATCAGTTCGGCCCAGATTATGTTGTCTCCGGACAGATCGCGCATTGGGAGGCAATTTACCTTGACTTCTTGGCAAAGATTTATGCGGGTGCATATACGGCACACAATCTTGCCGATGTTGACTACTGGTGGCTGCTGAAGGAAAAGGCAGTTGAGATAGGAGCCAAACCTGGGATGTTGATAAACCCCGTCCATGAGGACGAACTAAAAGGGATCTTCCTCGATGACCCCATTCTGGGGATGATCAGTGTTTACGACCTGGTTATGAAGCGGTTGGAGCAGATGGCCGATCCGTCGATGGTATTCGATCCCTTCAACGGTCCGATCTACGATCGCGATGGAAACCTGAAAATTCCAGCGGGTTTACGCATGTCGATGTTTGAGTTAACCACCATGGACTG
>NCRO01000404.1 GCA_002849045.2 Candidatus Sediminicultor secundus | reverse complement strand
ACTCATATATCCAGCGTATATGCACCTCGGCCTTGGGTTTGGCCTCTCGCACGCCCACTGCGAACGCACCCATATGACGCTTTAGTTCGGGAATTGGGAAGGCGCCAACATATGCAGTCTTGTTTGTTTTGGTGAGCGCTCCGGCGATCAACCCATTCAAGTAGTAGATCTGGTAGAAATCGGCCATATAGGTCATCATATTGGGATTACGTTTGAACCCGGAGCAGTGGGCAAAGATCTTTTCCGGATATTTCTGCGCTGAAATCAGTGTCCCGTCCATAAAGCCGAAACTGGTGGTTAACACGACGTCACAGCCCTCTTCCACAATTAGCTTATCAATGTAAAGACCCTCGTTTCCCTCAGCTACGCTCTCTACATAGACTGTCTCCAGCCATGGGAAGGTATCCTCACAGATCCTCCGTGCCTCATCGTGCGCATGGGTCCAACCAAGATCACCAATCGGCCCAACATAGATGAACCCTACCTTGAGCGGTGTGCCTGGAACGTACTCCTGGGCCATCGCCATTGAGGCAAGACTTAAGATGACCGCTATTACCAATGCAGTTACTAACATAGCTTTTTTTCGTTGCTTTATTCAAAATAGTATCTTCATCAATATATACAAATTTATGGTTATTGACAATTAGCTGGCCATCTATAATTACATCTCTTACTACTTCGTTTCCTGAGCAAGAATAGATAAAATTATTAACAAATACATCTTCAGAAAGTAATTTTGATGTAGGATATTCCAATACAATCATATCTGCCTTGTGCCCTTCTTTTATCCTGCCAATCTCATCTTCCAAATTTAAGGCACAAGCACCATTTATAGTTAACATATCATATACTGATAAGGCATTAAAAATATTTTCATCCATAGAGAAAACTTTCTGTAACATCGAACCAAGCCGCGCCTCTGATAAAACATCGTAATTGCTGCTGCTTGCCCCTCCGTCACATCCAAAAGTTATATTTACTCCCGCTTTTTGCATCTTATACATAGGTGAGATTCCGTCTGTAACCTTACAATTGGTATAAGGACAATGAATAACCGAAGTTCCTGTTTGGGCGAGAAGTTTTATCTCTTCATCATCTATCCAGATGACATGGGCAAGTTGAGTAGATGGTCCCAGTGCTCCCAAGTCATTTAAAACAGAAATTTCTCCTTTATTAAATCTTTTTCGGACTTGATTAGTAGGTTCCCGGCCTTCTGCAGCATGGGCATGTATTCCTACCCCGTATTCCTTGGCTAATTTTATTAATTTTTTTATTAAGCTGTCCGTGCAGGCGGGAAGCCCGGAAAAAGAGAATTTAACTTTTAAACGACCATTATATTTTCCCTGCCAGCGGTTAAAAAATTGTTTACTATCATTAAGGCAATCCTGGGTAGACTTGACCGGAGTATTTTCCCCTTCGGGATAATCATTTTCCATCTTTCCTATTACTGCTCTGATTCCGGAATCCATCAGTCCTTGAATTATCGGTTCTTCCGCACTCTCTCCCAATAATTCTCCCACCGCTGTTGTCCCTGATCTAATAGCTTCCATAGTCCCTAATAATGTGGAGTAGTATAAAGCTTCTTCTGAAAAGAGGTGAGGGAACTGCCAGATTATTTCCAGCCACTTGGTTATATGTAAATCATCCATCAGTCCTCGACCAAAGGTTTGATAAAGGTGAGTATGGCAATCTATTAGCCCCGGGATGACAATTCTTCCGGAAATATCCAGAATTTTATGCTTATTTTCATCTGAAAAATTGTGACCTATCTTTACTATTTTATTTCCTTCAACTAGAATGGATTTCTTACCCGATAATTTTCTATCCTCATATATACGGGCGTTCTTTATTATTAAACCC
>NCRO01000040.1 GCA_002849045.2 Candidatus Sediminicultor secundus | reverse complement strand
AAATTATTTTATGGTTATTTCCCAAAAAGCCAAAAAATATTTAAAAGCAGATTGTTCCTATGGTGCGTTGCAGATAATTTTATAGCAAATTATGACTTTTTGATTATTATTATATTGTAGGGGCACGATGAATTGTGCCCTTTCCATATTATTGTCTAATTTCTCCTATGGGCACGATGCATCGTGCCCCTACATTACTATTTTGTGTACTTTTTGGGTTATAATCATATAATAATTATAAAGAAGTAAAGGAAAGACTTTTGGAAATATTTTCTAACTCCTTAATCAAAATATCATTTTCCTCTTCATTCCCCACAGTTATTCGTAAAAAATATCTGGAGCTTGAAAAAGCCGGATCAGAAACTGTTTGAACTAAAATTCCTTGTTTTAATAAATTATTATAAACTAAATCCGAGTTTTCTTTAGAACCCACCTCAACCAAAACAAAGTTAGTCCTTGAAGGATGAGCCTTGAAAGGTGAAAGTTCGTTTATTCTGTTTATTAATTTTTTGCGTTCTTCAATAATTTTCTTTATGCCATTTTTTAAAATTTCTTTATTTTTAAAAACTACCTGGGCGGCAAGTTGGGAAAAAGTATTTACATTAAAAGGACTCTTTACTTTTCTTATTTCATTTATAATTTCAGGATTAGAAAGTAAATATCCTACTCGTAAACTGGCTAAACTGTAAGCTTTAGAAAAAGTTCTAAGAATAACTAAATTGTCGTAATGAGAAATAAGGGGTACAAAAGTCTTTTCCCCAAATTCATAATAAGCTTCATCCACTACCACCAGACAATCTGATTCTTCAATTATTTTTATAATCTTATCCTTAGCAAAATAATTTCCGGTAGGAGCATTGGGGTAGGCTATAAAAACTATAGAAGACCTTTCTTTTTTTGCCTCCTCTAAAATTTTATCCTCATTTAAACTAAAATTGCTCTGACTTAAAGGAATTTGTACAAAGATAGACCCGTTAATAATTGAATAAATTTTATACATGGCAAAAGAGGGCGCAGTAGTAATAACCCTTCTCCCTTTCTCGGAGAAAGCCTTAATCAAATAATCAATAAGTTCATCAGAGCCATTTCCTATAACTATATTATCTCTATTTAAACCCCAAAAAGAAGAAACAGTTTCACTTAACTTCACAGAATTTGCGTTAGGGTAACGAGAATATTCTAAGTTTTTGGCTTTCGTTAATATTTTTTCAACAATCTCCTCCGGTAAACCATAGGGATTTTCATTAGCATTTAATTTTATTTTATAAGGTACTTCATGAGGATCGTAAGGTTTTAATTTTTTTAAACTATCGCGATAAAATTTTTTATCTTTTTTCATATCTTGTTATTTCTCCCTTCTTACTGTGTCAAAGTAGTGTCTTCTGATATAATTTAAAAATCTATTTCAATCTCTCTATTATCCCGATCCATTAAGTTAGTACTTAAATCTGCCTTGCACTGCTCGATTAATAATTTTGCCAATTCATTTCTTGCTTCCTTTATAATTGATTGAGGGACTACCCCGATTCCATCAACATTAATAATCATTTTTTGGGTATTTTCAGTAATTTTACTAAAATCACCATTTCGCCAATTCCATCTCCTGCACATTACCTTCAAAGTTTTATCATCAAAATAAATTACCTCTCCTGGTTGAAGATTCTCTTTCTCTTCACTGCCTAAAGCAATAAACCATTCGTCCCCTTTAGCAAAACCAAGGTGTAAATTTCCCTCAATTTTACTGACATCATCTCCGCCACAAGGGATAAGATATTTTATAGAAATATAATTAAATAAGGCTACTGCTGAGTTGATAAAAGGAAATCCTCCGCCCTTTTTAATTCTTTTTAAAAGTGCTTTTATTGAGGGTGGAAACTTGTGCGGATCAGAACCAAATTTTAAATGCGCTTTATCCCAGGCTTTTACAAAGGGATGTTTAATTAAATCTTCCCCCATCCTCTTTTCAATCTCTTTATTTAAAGGTTTTTTTATTCTTTTATTGCCGAGTGCATTTTCTATATCTCTAACAACTATAATCTCTCTTTTAAAATTAGGAAATTGAGTAAAAATTTCTGAATCTATAATTACCTTTCTCACAGTCTATTTATTTCCACCTTTCTTTTAAAATTGATATATTTTTATTTAATTTATTTTCCTTAAAATATTTTTCCACCCTTAATTAATTTGATGCTTTTTTGTTTTAACTATTTGAGGACTAATAGTTTTTGAGGAAAATAAAGGAAAGAAAAAATTATTTCTTTTTTAAGCTATTGATTTGATCCCGTAATTTAGCAGCTTCCTCATAATTTTCTACCTCTACTGCTTCCTGCATCTTTTGTTGTAACTCGGTAAGTTTTATTTCTTTTTCATTCTCTAAGGTGATTTTCTCTGTGGAAGCCTTATTTAATACTTCTTCAGTTACGTAAATAGGGGCACTTGCCCTCAGGGCTAAAGCAATAGCGTCACTCGGTCTGGCATCAATTTCTTTTTCCCTTTGATTTATTTTTAATTTAACTGAAGCAAAATAAGTATTATCTTTAATATTGCAAATTACTACCCTTGTTACAACTACGCCAAGGGTGTCTAAAATATTTTTTATTAAATCATGGGGTAAAGGTCTTACTGGTTTTACTTTTTCCAAAGCTAAAGAAATCATCTTCGCTTCATAATGCCCTACCCAGATAGGAAGCCACCTTTTTTCAGTTTCATCCTTTAAAATTACTACAAAACCTTTGGTTATCGGGTCTATTGCTACACCGGAAATTTTTACCCTGATCATTTTTTATCCCTCTTTCTTATTTTGCATTTTAATATATTTTACTTTCAATTTTAAGATTTTTCTTTTTCTCTATATATTATATTCTACAAAAAATATAAAATCCCTGCATAAATTTTAATTTTTTTTAAAATTTTACCAGCTATACACCTATTAAGGTGTGTGTAACGCGAATTATTGAATAATTAGTGGCGCCATACGGTGTTGCCGTGGTGTTTTTTCTTTCTCTTCAACTCTTTACGCAATACGCGATATAAATTAGTCGTTAGTGAATAGTAAATAGTCGTTAGTATATTGTATCGCATTAAAGAAATTAGGATTTAGGTGTAGGGGCCACAATGAATTGTGCCCTTCCTGTTTTATTGTCTTTTACTTGCCTTGGGCACGATACATCGTGCCCCTACAAATTAGTTATTACTATTTTCTTAAACGATATACGAAATACGATA
>NCRO01000004.1 GCA_002849045.2 Candidatus Sediminicultor secundus | reverse complement strand
TAAGGATAAAATATTTAAATGGTACTCGATTTAAACGTTTTATTTTAAATTCTGCCCAACGAATAAATCAGACGGAACAGTATCTGAACGATATTAATGTTTTTCCGGTAGCCGATGGGGACACAGGTACTAATATGGTAGCTACTATGAACAGCATTGTAAGAGAGATTAAAAAATGTAAAGAATCTTCTTTTGCCAGGATTAGTAGTATTATTGCTGATTCGGCTTTGACCGGAGCACGCGGTAACTCTGGAGCTATCTTAGCTCAATTTTTTCAAGGCCTGGCAGAAGCAACCAAGGGTAAAGTACGTCTTAGCACAGAAGCCTTTGCCCAAGCCGCTACTAAGGCCGCAGAACAAGCAAGAAATGCAATTTCTAATCCTCAAGAGGGAACTATTATTACAGTAATGAAAGATTGGGCAAACCATCTTGCTGAAAATGCTCACCATACCCATGATTTTGTCGAACTTTTTAAAAAATCATTATCTAAGGCAAATGTTTCCTTGGCCCAAACACCCGACAAACTCCTGATATTAAAAAAGGCAGGCGTAGTTGATGCCGGAGCCCAGGGTTTTGTCAATATATTAGAGGGAATAGTTAACTTTATTGAATATGGTAAAATTAAATCTTTAAAAGTAATTGCTTCTACTACCAATAAAATGAGGAGTTTTAATTTAGAAAAGGTTGATTGTGAAATTAATTTTCAGTTCTGTGCTGAATGCTTGCTTGAAGGAATTGGCTTAGATCTAAAGACAATTAAACAAAAACTCTCTTTTTTAGGTGACTCATTGATTATTGCCGGTTCTAAAAACAAAGCTCATATCCATATTCACACTGATAAACCAGAAGATGTTTTTGCTGAACTGTCTAAATTCGGAACTATAGTGAAAACTAAAGTTGATGATATGCACAAACAGAATACTAAGATTAAACTTGATACTCAAGAAAATATCGGGCTGGTTACTGATTCAACCTGTGATTTGCCGCTAGAGTTAATTAGGAAGTATAATATTCAGATTGTGCCTGTAGTGATTCAAGTTGGGAAAAAGAGTTATTTAGATCAAGTAGAAATTAAACCAAAGGATTTTATTCATATTTTAGAAACCTCCAGCGAAAAGCTATCCACTTCTCAGCCCCCTCCAGCTCTTTTTAAAGAAGTCTATGATAAAGCTGCACAAAGATATAAATCAATAATTTCTTTACATATTTCTGAAAAATTAAGCGGAACGATTCAGGGTGCACGTATGGGTTGTAAAGATATGGAGTACGTTAATAAAATTCATATTGTTGATAGTAAAACAAGTTCAGTTGCTTTAGGGTTGTTAGTTACTGAGGCGGCTCAATTAATTCAAGAAAAGTGTAAGCTTGAAGAAATCATTAACCGACTAAAAATTGCTGCTGACAATGTTAAAATCTTTATCAGTATACCTACCTTAAAATATCTAATGCGTAGTGGGCGCTTGAATAAAACTAAAGGATTTTTAGGTACACTTCTTAACTTGAAGCCCATTTTGACTATAAATTCTGATGGCAATATTGTCGAAGCAGCTAAAGTGATAGGACAAAAAAGAGTTATTAATAAAACTTTAGATTTGGCGATTAAATTTGCTAAAAGCGTTAAAAATCCTCGTTTTGGTATTGCTCATGTTGCTGCACCAGAGCTGGCTCAATGGTACGGCTATAAAATTCGCAACGTCTTTAATTTTTCAAAAGTAATGATTTCCGAAGCATCCCCCGCTTTAAGTGTACATATTGGTATTGGTGGAGCGGCTATCGCAGTCTTAGGGGATTCTTAAAAAATGACAGAGGACCGTCCCCTGTTCCTGTTAGGAGATAAAAATGGATAAAATTCAGATTTTAAAAGAATTAGTAAATACTTTTGGTATAAGTGGTTTTGAGGAACCGATAAGAGAAAAGATTAAAGAATTGTTTCCTCAAGAAGAATTTAAAGAAGATGAGGTAGGAAATCTTTCTACCACAATAGGCAGCGGGGGAAGAAGAATTGCTTTTATGGCTCATATGGATGAGCTTGGGTTTTTAATTAACTATGTTGTAAAAAATGGTTACTTGAGATTTAAGCCAATAGGCGGCTGGGATGTCAGAGGTGTCTATAATCGGGTAGTAGATATTGTAACTGATCAAGGGATAGTTCAGGGCGTAATCGGGCTCAAACCACCTCATTTATTAAAGAAGGAAGAATTTAATAAAATCTATAATTGGGATGACCTTTATATAGATATAGGAGTGGAAAGTGATCAAGAAGCAACAGGACGGGGGATTATTCCAGTCTTACCGGCCAGACTGAAGAAGGATTTTGTAATACTTAATGAAAAATATGTGGTTACCAGAGGTCTTGATGACCGGGTGGGATGTGCCCTTAATCTTCTTCTTTTAGAAAATTTTCTCCATGACCTTCCCAAAAATACCATAACCTTAGTATGGACTGTGCAGGAAGAGACTGGATTACGAGGGGCTCAAGCCTTTTCTGCTCGAAATTCTTTTGATGAAGTCTATACCCTGGATACGGTTTCTGCAGGAAATCTTCCCTGGGGAAACTTTCACCAGAGTCCGGCCTGTACCGGAGGAGGTCCGGTAATTAGATTAGCAGACAGAAGAGGGGTATCTTCTTTGAAGCTCAGGAATTTTGTGAAGGGAATTGCTGAAAAAAATAAAATAGAAATTCAGGAGATTGTATCCGGGGGAACGACTGATGCTGCTGCTGCCTTTGAAGCGGGGTTGAATTCAATCCCTATATGTATCCCGGTAAAATATACCCACAGCCAGGTAGAAATGATAAGCATAGTAGATTACCACAATACTCTAAAATTACTTCTTTTAATTAGCAGAAACTAAATTATTTATTTCACCGAAGCGGAAAAAATATCCCCAATTACCAGGAGATCATCTTTTTTTGGTTTTCTTCCGTGGGATACATTTTCAAAGATAACCCTTCCCAAAGCAGCAACCAAGGAATATAAAAATATATCTCCGCTTACCCTTTTACCTGAAGATAAAATAACTTCTCCGAAGAGATTGCCCGCCTTTTTCTGCTTTTTTCTTAATTTTTCGAACAGTTCATTTATCTTTTTCTTACTGTCTTCCTTTTGCATAAAATCATAGCTAATTCTTTGTATAATAATAAAAATTTTAGAATTTTCTTCTAAAAGACTTATATAAAAATCTACTATCATTTTAATTCGATCTTTAACATTATTTGTTGCAGAAATTATTTCGCTTATTTTTCCAAAAATCTTTTTTATATTTACTTCCAGAAGTTGTGAAGCTAAATCTATTTTGGAAGGGAAATAATAATAGATGGTAGGTTTTTTTATTCCCGAAAGCTGAGCGATATCATCCATGGTGGCTTCATAAAAACTTTTTTTAAAGAATACCTCCCGGGCTGCCTCTAAAATTTTTTCTTTTTTATTAATATTTTTCATTAGAAAGACCACTCTCCCATCAGGTATAGACCCTCTGCGCTTCCCATCTGTCCCAGCTTTGAAGTTTGGTCCCCCAAAATAGAAACATAAGAAAAGGTAATCGAAAAATCATCAGTGAAATTATAACTGGCACCAATAGAATTTATCATGCTTCCATCTTGAAGGCTGATTATGCCTAAATAATTAGGAGTAAGCTTACTGTTTTCTAATTCTTTTCTGGCATTTAAAGAGATATAAGGAGAACACTGGTCTCCTTCTTCAAAGGCAAATCCCCAGATGAATCCTACATTTAAATAAAGGTCAAAAGAGGTAGTGTAATCTGCGCCGATTACTGCTTTTATGTAGTGATCTTTTAATACATATTCACCTTGTATTTCCCAGGGTTGGGGGATGATATAAGCCAGGTCACCTCTAAGGGTAGCCCCTTCGATACCCGGGAAGTCTCCCTGGAATTCAAATCCAAAGATATCTCTTTTAGGATATCCCAATCCTAAATCCAAAGACATTCCAGAAGGTCCTGGAACAGGTTGCAAAGTTTTAGGATAAGCATTAAGATAATATCCGTTATAATAACTAATTGCTGCATCAAAAGAGGTAAAACTTCTTCCTAATTTTATTCCCCAAACCGGATTTTCCGGAAAGACACGGGTTATATTAACAGAGGTTATTTCTATTCCCTGAGCTTGAAATTGAGGGGCAAACATAGAAATGTAGATTTGCTCTTCGTATTTTTCTGGCATATAAGAAGGAACGAAAGAAGGTAGGATTATTGCCTGTAAATAAGTAATATCATTAAAATAATAAGTTGCATCAGCGGCTAATACTCCGTTTTTTTGGGCCATAGATGTAAAAGACATTCCAGGCGGTAGTGGATTAAAATTATCTAAAGGACTAAACATATCTGCTGACCCCCAGCTTATAGTTAACAGACCTGTTTTTATATCGAGTTGAGGAATAAGGTCATAAGTGCCAATATAAAGTTCTTTGGGTATAATCATAAAAGGATTGGGAGCAGAACTATCGCTATATTTAATTATTAAATCTCCTTCTGCAAAAACTTCATCAGTAAAATTATGAATATAGTTAAGGTCTAAATTTAGAGTATTGCTTAGATTGTTCTCTGTAAAATTGTATCCTCCTGAATAGGTTAAACTCCCAGAAAAATCTCCGGCATAAGCAGAAGCCGAAAATAACAAAATAATAAATACTACCAAAAAAATATTTCTTTTCATAATTATATTTTTTCCCCCATTCTTTTCAGTCTATAGTATGTAGTATATAGCATGACAGATAAAGCGTCTGTCTTCTAGAATTTACAATTTTATGTCGTAGGGTGCGGATTCATCCGCCCCAGGGTATTTTGGTATTTTTTCCAGCGGGTTCGATTCATCGAACCCCTACAGCACATTACCCATTATGGGCAGACACAAAGTCTACCCCTACGACTTTTTCAATAATGACTAATTTATTTTGAATTTATTCCCTGTATTTTTCCTTCTCTTTCTTTTCTTTACTCGATACTATATACTCAATACTCGATACTGTTTTCCCAGAAGTTCCATCCCGCGTCTTTAACTTATTACTCATCACTCATCACTTATTACTGTATTTCTTCCTACCCGCTATCCGCTCTTCTTCTTTTCCTTCTTCACTAAATACTATTCACTATTCACTAACAACTAACTTATTTTGAATTTATTTCCTGTATCTTTCTTTCTCTTTCTTTACTAAATACTACTCACTAACGACTAACGACTATTCTAAAGTGTCGGTTTCGATAATGTCCTAATACTAAAGAAACTGGATGATAATTCTACATTATATTCTATTTCTTTTATAATTATTTTGGTGACACGGTTTTCCACCATATCGGTAAATGCTATTTCCAAAGGGGTAACTTTACCCGTATCCTCAATTTTTATTTTATTAATGGTTAAAGTTTTAGTTAATTCACTACCTGCTTCATAAAATTCTACTTTTTTAGCATAAAAAATATCTTTATCTACATGAAGGATAATTTTTTCATAAGATGCATCTTCTTCACTCGGTAAAACTTCTATAATGTATTCTCCATCTGTTTCTTCCAAAAGCTTTTTTTCGTAATCTTTGTCTTCATAATCCATGCTCATATCTTCATAAGAAAGGCCTGTTCCCATAAATTCATCACCCTTCGAAGAACTGGCGATTCTTCTTGGTTTGTTATAGGCAGGCATATATAAATATATTTTTTCTCCATCATCAATGTTCAGAAGAGTTACACCCTTTACCGATTTAGGAGAGAGAAATCTCATAAGGGTACTGGTTTTTTCATCTTCTCCCTCTTGAGAGAACATAACCATCTCTCTTATTTCTTCTTTCCCGTCTTTATCAATTAAAACCATTTCAGAAATAGTTTTTTGAGTAGTAAAATCAGGCGCCGTCTCCTCCATTTTATCCATGATTTCATCAACGGTTAGGGCAAATACTGTGCTAGCAGAAAACAGCAAGATAAAAATCGTAAACATTAAGAGACTAATTTTCAATTTCATTTCTTTCCCTCCTCTTTAAGTTTTATACTATTTAACAGAATGGGGAGTAAAGTCAAAGTATAAATTACGCTTAATAACATCACACTCCCAATAAGTTTTCCAAATACAGCCATCATTTGAATTTCTGAAAAGCCGAGCATGAAGACACCGGCGGCTACTGAAACAGAATTAAAGACAATTGCCCGTCCTGTCCCGGTTAAAGTAGTTTTCATCGCTTCAATTTTTGATTTTCTTTTTAGTTCGTTTTTATAGCGAGAAATATAGTGGATGGTATAATCAATTCCTGCTCCTATAGCAATACTAGCAACCATTATGGTCCCTATATTTAAATCGATACTTAGAAGACCCATTATACCAAAAGCAGTGACTATGGTCAGAGTAATAGGTATCATAGCAAATAATCCTAATATAAGAGAGCCGAATTGAAGCATAAGCATGATAGATACTGCAATAAATGCTGCAATTATACTCTTTGTCTGTCCCCTAAATAGACTGGTGTTTATCTTATCGCTGATTACCGGGATTCCGGTGAGGGTAAATGAAACCTTGATATCTCCATTATCATCTGATACATAAATCTCTTCATCCATCAGATACCATAAAATATCCTTTTCTTCGTCGGTAAAACTTTTTCCTATCAGTCTTTCTGTTTCAGACTGAGCAAACCTTACTTTTTCGCGGTCCTGAACAATTTTTTTAGATACTTCTAACCCATCCAGAAGATAGATTGCATCATCTTCTGGCAATCTTAAATTTTCCATTAATTCCTTTAATAAACCATCCTGAGATTTCTTTTCTTTTATATAATTAGTAAGTATGGGGAATAAATCTGTATTTGCTATGCCTAAATCTTCAATTTCCAAAGAAGATACTTTTAAAATTTCCTCTACAAACTCTTTATTATCCTTTTCAAATTCAGAGTTAGGAGTCTCCGCAATTTTTACGAGCTCTTCTTTTAATATTTCTGGATTTTCAATTTCAATATTTTTTGCCATAAGAGAAGATATGATTTCTTCAGCTAATTTTTGGTAATATTCCGATTGTTCGTCTTCCTCTATTTCGGAGAGCTCGATGGTTCTAACTTTTTTTGGAATTTTTTCTATAAATTTGTACATCTCGGTTATTGCGTAATCAAGGGAGGAAGAAGTCATCTCCTTTGTGCTTATCTGTAATAAAGTGTCTTCGTTATTGTCACCGATCATTGTGGAAATATATTCATTGTCTCCGGCAAAGAACCATAAATTATCAATCTTCTGCTCGCTTGCAGGAATTATATTTTTATTTTCCATAGCATCATTAAGCTGAGTTAAAAAATCCGTGATTGATGATGGTTCGCCGAAAGTATCGAACCGCTTTGAATAATCTCCGATCTTTTTCATCTGTCTTAATACATACGGATCTTTTACATTATTTGCTTCAGTATAGACATAAAGGAAATCTGTGCCACCAAATTTTTCGTTAAAATAATTCATAATTTTTACTATATTGCTGCCTGCTCCCATTCTTGATTCAATTGATGATTCAGTCTTGACTCTTGTGCTGAAACCTACAGAAATTATTACAATTATTAATACTGTGATTAACACTATTTTCTTTTCTTTTAATATCAATTGGCTAAGCAGTCTTAAAAGCCTGGTTACTACATCATTAGATTTATGTGAAAATTTAAGATTGCCAGAAGA
>NCRO01000403.1 GCA_002849045.2 Candidatus Sediminicultor secundus | reverse complement strand
AATCTTCTGACTCCTGAATTCTGTCTTCTGACTTATATCCTCTTAACGAGATACGAGATATAAACGATTATTTTTTAGGCTTGTTTATTGTTTAGCTCATGGTAAATGTTTTTTGAAACTTCTATTGAAAAACCTCTTCTTAATAAAAAATTATATATTTTTTTTGGATCTATCCTAATATTTTTTATTTTGGATGACACGATCTTTTCTTTTATAATATTTCGGGCTAAGGTTAATTCATCTATTTCATTATATGTTTCGTCTATAACTTTTTGGATGATATCCTGTTTAATTCCTTTTAGTCTTAATTCTTGATTTAACTTGTATCTTCCTATAGGCTTGTTTTGTAATCGAAATTGCGCCCACATCTTAGCAAAGAGTTCATCGTTAATATAATTATTATTCTCTAACCATAAAATAAGAGTAGCGATAATGTTTTCAGGACATCCTTTGTTGTTTAGTTTCCTTGATATTTCATATCTACTATAAATTCTCCGGGATAAAAGTCTTAAGAGATATTCTTTGCCTCTTATGGTTTTGTCTTCTAAAATTATTTTTTCTATTTCTTGATCAGATAATTCTTTGCCCACGTAAATATCTAATAGTTTACTTATATTTTCATTTAGTTTGTATTTGGCTTTATGGTCTATATAAATAACTACCTGGCTAACATCTTTTTTATCATAATTTACAGAAGTAATTTTATTTATTTTTTTGGAACCTCTTTACTTATTCTTTTATCAAGCCCAGCGGTTGTCAATATTTTGTTTTCTATCTCTTTTGTAATTTCAGGGTGTTCTTGCAGATATGTTTTACAGTTTTCGCGCCCCTGGCCAAATCTTATATTATTATAAGATATCCAAACTCCCGATTTTTGTAATATATTATACTTAATACCGAGATCTATAATATCCCCTTCTTTAGATATTCCTTTACCAAAAATTATGTCGAATAATGTTTCTTTGAAGGGAGGGGCTAATTTATTTTTTACTACTTTCACCTTAACAGTTATTCCGATATTATCTTCATCTTTTTTAATGGTTGCCCTTCTTCTAATATCCATTCTAATGGTAGAATAAAACTTGAGCGCTCTGCCACCAGGAGTAGTTTCAGGATTGCCAAAAAAGATTCCAATCTTTTCTCTAATTTGATTTACAAATACAGTTGTAGTTCTTGACTTACTAATAATAGCGGTAAGCTTCCTGAGGGCTTGAGACATTAATCTTGCTTGTAATCCCATAGAGGAATCTCCCATATTACCTTCTATTTCTGCTTTAGGTACCAGGGCAGCAACTGAATCTACCACAATCACATCAACCGCGTTACTTCTGACTAAAGATTCAGCTATTTCTAAAGCTTGTTCACCGGTATCGGGCTGAGATATGATTAATTCATCTATATTAATCCCAATGTTTTTGGCATAGTTTGGGTCCAAAGCATGTTCAGCATCAATAAAAGCAGCGATGCCATTATTTTTTTGAGCTTCAGCTATAATATGTAAAGCGAGTGTAGTCTTCCCGGAGGCTTCAGGACCAAAAATCTCTATTACTCTTCCTCGTGGGACCCCACCTATTCCAAGAGCGATATCTAAGCTCAATGAACCGGTTGAAATAGTGTTACTTCCAGAAATCTTAGGGCGATCTCCTAATTTCATTATGGAACCTTTTCCGAATTTTTGTTCAATATTCTGCATGGCTACATTTAATGCTTTTTCTCTTTCCGGGTTGTTTTGTTGCATTTTGTCAGTCATTTTTTAGTTTACTCCTTTATATTTCTTTATTTTTTAATAAATATTTTAGTAATATTATTGATTTTCTATTTATTGTTTTAATAAAGGTAATTTGGCCGCTATATTATATATGGGGCCATTTGGGGTTAATTTGCTTTCCATAAGGTCAATACGGCCAACCTTTTGGGTAAAATTATTTACCTCAATTCTTTTTAATATTTGAATAAAATTAGTCTTGTCTCTAATAAATTTTGATCTTCCGATAGTTATATGACCGGAAAAATATTTATCCTCCCTGGGAAAGCCTTTATTGGACAATTTATTTTCTATAGAATTATATAACTCTTTTAATTCGCTTATACCTTCTTTAATTCCTACCCAGATTATTCGGGGCATCTGGTAAGTTGGAAATACTCCAATATTAGAAGATAATCTTATAATGAATGGACTATATCGACTGGCTATTTCTTTTAACTCTGATTTTATTAATTCCCTTTGTTCTAACGATATGTACCCCAAAAATTTCATAGTGAGGTGTAAGTTGTTTTTTTCAACCCATTTTATTTTAGATTCAGGAATATTTAGGTTAGTTTGAAGAGAAGTTAAATATTCTTTTAT
>NCRO01000402.1 GCA_002849045.2 Candidatus Sediminicultor secundus | reverse complement strand
AAAAATCGCTTGTATCAGAGGGATTCCTTCCCAATAAAGCGAATAATCTTTCTTGTTAAACCATTTTAATATTTCTGGAATGATAATTTCTGCATTTTCATTAAGAGGTTTATTCACCTCGTGCAAACTATAAGGTATTGCATCATAATAATCTTCATGTTTTTTATTTTTCTTAACTAAAAATCTTTTATAGAAAAAACTAATTATTTTTTTCGGATATTTTTCAGCAATTGGTGTTAGAATTTCTTCAACAGAATATTTTATATCGGGAACAAGTAAGAGATTTTTTAAAACAATATCAATATCTTTTTTTATTAATGCTTTTAAAATTAAATCTCTCCCGCGCCATTCATTAAAAATCCAGTTCCAATTTTCATTTTTTGTTAATTCTTCAATAGTATTAATAAATAAATTCTTGGTATTTTTATGTTTTGGATAATTTTTTACTATTGATCTAATAATATTGTTAAAAATATCGTTTTGTTCATCTTTATTTTTAATTTCTTTTGTCTTTTTAAAAATTTCATTAATTAATGTTTTTTCTATCTCTCCAACATAATTAAAAACAAGAGCACATTCAGAAAGATGTTTACCTTCGTTAACCCACTTAGAAATTAATTCCTTTGCCAATCTTTTTAACCTGCTCTCCCAAATCCCAGCAATTAAATGAGTAAGAAAAGGTTTAAGTTTTTCTTCATTTTCTATTAGTAATTTATATGCAATTTCAGGCTTTTGCTTGCCTAATTCATTAAGAAAAAAATTAAAATGAAAAAATTTACCCTGGTCTTCCGGGAAAGAATAATTTTTTATAACTGATAATATTTTTCGTTCCCAGGCTTTATAGTTTTCTTCTGAAATATCATTAATAAATTCTTGTATTTTAGTTTTTCTTCGTGCGTCTACTTCTTTGAAATCTATTTTTACTGGATCTACTTTCTCTGGATCTGTAATTTTAGTGTAATATTTATAGCCAACTAATACTCTAAATATATCATATTCTTTATTAGGGCTAATTAATGATTGCAATTCTTTAATTCGAGTTAATTTTTTTGCATCAAACCTTCGAGATAACCAGTATGCATCTTCTTCTATATCTTCAACAATTTCATTATCAGCATTGGGGATAATTGAAATGTAGTAATCAATTAAGGCATTAGCATCATCTAATACCATATTCTCCATATCTTTATCGTAACCACCCCGATCCGGCATCCTGGTTACTTCTTTGAGTGTTCTAATAATTTTTTGTCTCTGTTTCGAATCATTTACAAGCAGATAAAGCTTTTTAAGTAATACAATTGTCCTTTCTCTAATCTTTTTTAAATTATCATCTACTTTTAGTGCTCCAAATTGAATGGAAAAAGTCTTATAATCTTTCATTGAATGCCCTTCAAAAGATGGACTTAATAATTTTTCCGAAATATTAACAATAGATTCAATTCTTTCAATTAATTGTTCTGTGCTCCATTTCTCGATTTTTCCTAAAATTAATAATTGTGGGTAATAACCAATTTCTTTTAAAGCATGTAAATTATACTGAGAAAGGCGGGATAATGTCTCTAAAGATTTCTTCTTAACTTCAGGTTCCTTATCAAGTGAAAGCATAATAAGCAAGTTAAAAACCTTTTCCGGATAAAAATATCTTATATCATTTAATATATCCAAGCATACATCTGCAACATCAGCATATGTATAACCTTTCAAATGACCAATTGTCATTTTAATTGGCTTTATCTTTAGTGGTTTTGATTTCTCTAAAGCAGATTCTATAATTTTAATAATATTTAGTTCTTTTGGTGTTTTATCTCCAAATTCCCCGATATATTTGTGTAAGAGTGTAAGATTTTTATGTAATTCATTATTTGATTCAGAATGAATAATATTGTTTAAAAATTTAGTATCAAAAACTTGTTTCCCTTGTTTAATGTTTTCGACCTTATAAGAAATGAAATCAAATGTATGTTGTGCTTTTTTTATATGATTTTTCATTACATCAGAAAATTCTTTTTTTAGCGAGGAAAAAGCCTGTTTATCAAAATCGAAGAGTTCTTTTTGAGGTTTATAAATTATATCATGATTCATTTCTGACCATGCATGATATAAGGCTGTGGTGAGTTGTATTTCACATTTTAGATCTGAAAATTTAGCATATTCTGTGAGGGTTAACCTGTTTTTATTAAGTTTAACTATAAGATGAAGTGCATTATATTCATCTTCGGAATATTTAAGTTCTTTCTTGATTACATTAAATTCTTTGTAAATATGATTTCCAAATCTTTCAATATCCTTATCAAGGTAGAAGATAATCCTGCAACCAGCAAGGTCATCAATTTCTGTTATCGTTTTTAATTCTTGATATCTTTTATCTTTAATAATTTTTTTTCGTAATGAATTTATCCCTTTCGTCCGCTTAGATACAACTAGATATCTAAATTCGTTATTTTTTAAAATAGTTCTTATAATTTTTCTTATAATTTTCCCAAAATCTTTATATGCAGATTGTTGGGATTTATATTCATCAATAAATTTCTCAATTATTTCTAATTTTAAATTCATTATAATAATTAATTCCTTAAAATATACTTAATGACCATTTAAACTATATTTTCTATATTTCTTTATAACTAATCAAATAAATTATTTATTTTTAAATTCTTCTACTGTTTCGATTTCCTCTGGGGTAAGATTGTAAAGTTTGTACACCATTTTATTAATACGGTAATCATATTTACTAACTCTATTTCGATATACTTTCGTTAAAATTCCTAAATTTATATCGACGTTTTAATAATGCAATTTTCTTTTGAATGTCAGGATTTATGTCAC
>NCRO01000401.1 GCA_002849045.2 Candidatus Sediminicultor secundus | reverse complement strand
AAATTGACTGTGGCCATGGCGAATCCTTTAGATGTTTTTGCCCACGATGAGCTTAAAATAAGATTGGGATATGATATCGACTCAGTATTGTCCTACGGTGAGGATATCGATAAAGCTTTAGATGAAGTATTCGGGGTTACCAATGAATGGGATCAGGTAATTGGTAAAATTGAAAACATGCAGGTAACCGTACTGAAAGAAGAAGAAAAAGAGGCAGCTGACATTTCTGCTATAACTGAAAGCGACGAGGCTCCCGTTATTGCTCTGGTTAACTTGATAATTTTAAGGTCAGTTAAAGAGAGTGCCAGTGATATTCATATAGAACCGTTTGGTGAGGATACACTTAAAGTTCGTTATCGAATAGATGGTATATTGCATGATGTGATGTCTCTACCCCGAAACCTGCAATTGGCGGTTATTTCCCGTATTAAAATAATGTCTGATTTGGATATTGCTGAAAGAAGATTACCTCAAGATGGTAGAATCCAGGTGAATGTTGGGGGAAGAAAGATCAATGTAAGAGTTTCAATCTTGCCTGCAGTCACCGGAGAGAGTGCAGTTTTAAGAATACTGGATCCCTCGAGCATCTTATTAGAATTAGATTCTTTAGGTTTTTCTCCCGATATTCTTCCTAATTTCTTATCATTAATAAAAAAACCCAATGGTATAATCTTAGTTACCGGTCCGACAGGAAGCGGGAAATCTACTACACTATACACCACATTAAATTTGCTAAACTCAACCGAAAAGAAGATTATGACTATTGAAGACCCGGTAGAATATAGATTAAAAGGAATCAGTCAGGTACAAGCCAAACCCAAAATCGGGCTTACTTTTGCTGCCGGGTTAAGAAGCTTCTTGCGGCAAGACCCTGATATTATGTTGGTAGGAGAAATTAGAGATAAAGAGACCGCTGAAATTGCTGTCCAGGCAGCTCTTACCGGACATATTGTCCTGAGCACCCTTCATACCAATGATGCTCCCAGTTCAGTGATAAGATTAATTGATATGGGAATAGAACCTTTTCTAATTTCCTCTTCAGTAATTGGAGTTATAGCACAAAGGTTAATCAGAAAGATTTGTCCAAAATGTAAAAAGAGTATAAAAATAACCACTGATTTAGAAAATATTTTGGATGAATATGAGATAAGCAGTAATGAGATAAACTTATATAAAGGTGAAGGATGTTCTTATTGCAAAGATACCGGATATAAAGGGAGAGTCGCTATCTTTGAACTGATGGTAATCACTGAAAATATTAGAGATTTAATTACTAAAAATGTTTCTACCGGAAAAATAAGGGAAGCTGCTGTTAAGGAAGGAATGTGTCTATTAAAACTTGATGGTATAAAGAAAGTTTGCGAGGGTATAACTACTATTGATGAAGTTTTACGAGTCGCTTCAGCTTAAGGATTGAAAGGAGTGAATCAAAATATCTCTTAATCAGAAGGAAGGAAATAATTTAGAAAAACTAAAGATGCAAATATTGCAATTAAATGCCTTAAATAATATTTATTTGGAGTTAACCCGAACTACAGATTTAGATGTTCTGTTAAATAAAATAATAAAATATGCTGCAATAATTGTAAAGGCTGAAGCCGCTTCCATATTACTTTTAGATAAAGAAAAGAATGAATTGTATTTTAAAGCAAGTCTGGGCAAAAAAAGTGAAGAAATAAAAAAATATAAAGTAAAATTTGGTGAAGGAATAGCTGGCTGGGTAGCGGAGAAAGGAAAATCTTTAATAATCGAGGATGTTGCTAAAGATACGAGATGGAATAAAAATTTAGATAGTGCTACAAAATTTAAAACTAAATCACTTATTTGTGTTCCCTTAATTTTGGAAAAAGAAATTATGGGAGTAATGGAAGTAATTAATAAAAAAGATAAAGAATATTTCGATAAGAATGACGAAGAAATTTTAAATTCTTTTGCTAACCAAGCAGTAACTGCCTTATGGAATGCAAATATTATAGAGGATTTGAATAATTATTTTATACATATTACCGAGATATTAATCCAAGCATTAGAAAATGAATCACTTGGTCCCAAAGGATATTTTATGAGACTGGCTCGACTGGCCACACAAGTTGGTAATAAGCTGGGAATAACCGGAAAAGATTATAATAATTTATATTACGCCTCTCTGCTGCATGATATAGGTAAAATAAAATTAAGTAGAAAGATAGATATTAGCTTTAAAGCAAAAGATAATTTTCGTTTGGTTCAAAATGAAATTAGTTTACATCCGGTAGTAGGCGCAAACATGCTTAAGCAGATTAATTTATTTAAAGAAGTAATTCCTATCGTAAAACATTATCATGAAAACTATAATGGAACAGGTTATCCTGATGGATTGAGAGGTGAAGAAATTCCCCTTGCTTCACGAATAATATCAGTAGTTGAAGATTATAATAAAATAATTTATAATAAGCCTATAGAAAGTTATTCTGAAAACGAAAAAGCGTTAAATAAATTTTTCTCTTTGGCCGGAACGAAGTACGATCCTAAAGTTATCAATGCTCTAAAAGAGATTATTAAGTCTTAAAATGTAATTCTTACTTTCCTCCCCCTTGAGGGGGGAGGATTAAGGTGGGGGTGAAATATTATTTGTCATTGCGAGCGACCGTAGGGAGCGTGGCAATCTCGTCGAGATTACTTCGTCATTTTACTCCTCGTAATGACATAGAAATTGAGAAATCGACCAAATGACCAATTTTATCGAAAGGGGTGATTATTAACCAATGGCTACCTTTGCATACAAAGTCCGTGACCGCTCCGGTAAAATATTTACCGGAAACATGGAAGGAGAAAATAGAATCTCAGTTGTTTCTCGTCTTAGAGAAATGGATTACTTTATTACTTCCGTCAGCGAAAAAAGGAAAAATATTCTATTTTTTAAACAAATAACACTTTTTCAAAGGATAAAACTAAGAGACCTAACCATATTTTATCGACAATTTGCTACTATGGTTAATGCCGGTTTAACTTTAGTAAGCTCATTAGATATTTTAATTGAACAAGTGGAGAACAAATTATTATCGAATAATATAAAAGTAGTTAAATCTGATGTTGAAGCAGGTTCTACTTTAGCTGATGCCCTGGCAAAATTTCCTCAAATATTTTCTGAATTATATGTTAGTATGGTTAGAGCGGGGGAGATCGGAGGAGTATTAGATGATATTTTACTAAAAATTGCAGATTTAATGGAAAAAGATTATGCCCTCAGGCAGAAAATAAAAACTGCTATGAGTTATCCCTCTTTTGTAGCTGGTGCTGCAGTACTAATGTCTATCTTTATGTTAACCTTCATTTTGCCCCAGTTTGTAGGAGTATTTGCTCAGTTTGGAGGAGAGCTCCCTGCTCTTACCCGGTTTTTTGTAACCTTAACCTATTTGTTTAATAAATATTGGTATATATTTTTTATAGTTTTTGCGGCCTTGGTTGCTGCTTTATTGGCTTATATAAAGACACCGAATGGTAAATTAAATTTTGATAAATTTAAATTAAATGCCCCTATATTCGGTGAAATCAATAGAAAAGGTGCTATTGCCAGGTTTACCAGAATTCTCGGAACCTTGATTAAAAGCGGAGTACCTATTTTGGAAGCGCTAAGTGTTTCTTCTAATGCTATAGGAAACTTAGTAATATCTTCAGCAGTCCTTGGTGCCAAAACAAAGATAAAAGAAGGACAGAGCATCTCAGGTCCTCTGGCCGCAAGCGGAGTATTTCCACCTATGGTTACTCAGATGATTATGGTTGGGGAAGAGAGTGGTGAATTAGAAGAAATGTTAATTAATGTAGCAAAATTTTACGATCAAGAAGTAGATAGGACTGTAGATAATCTAACCTCAATCATTGAACCGCTTATGATGGTATTTATCGGCTTAACCATCGGGACCATGATTATAGCTATGTACCTGCCTATATTCAATATGGTAAACCTAATCCAATAAAAATATTTCCTATACTTTCCTCCCCCTTGAGGAGGGAGGATTAAGGTGGGGGTGAATCTTTATCCCCCCCTAATGATCTTTGACAATAATGTATCACATATGATACCTGTCTCTTATACCAATCTGACGCTGCCGACGATACGCCTGGTTGAGCTCT
>NCRO01000400.1 GCA_002849045.2 Candidatus Sediminicultor secundus | reverse complement strand
GACACAGCTATCAGGAATATAGGACAGATAACACTAATTTTGCCCTATTGGTAAGTACCAATTTTACCGAACCTTTTAAAGAACCGATAGCCTATGGAAAATACATTGCTCATCTGGCTAATATTTTAAGCGGAGGAGTTATTGTTCAAAGATTGGGAGATTTGGAGTTAGGCAGGAGATCTACGCCGGACAGACTCTCACACTCTATAGTTACTCCCACTTTGAAGAAGCGAAAGAACAAATTAGCGGTACTCTGAAATACCAAAGAGAAATCGCAGCAATATCAGCACTTACCTCAAAATTAAGAGAAGAAGCTGTTATTGTTTTCAATTACGATTTTGACGCGGAAATTGAATCGTTAAAATCTTCTGCAGAAGAGAGCCAACCATCAGAATCTTCGGAGCAAGTAACTTCGGAAGAGACAGTTTCAGAAGAGGCAACAGAAACCGAAGAAGTTAAGGACACTTCCAAGAACGATTAAAGATTAATTCTCACAATTAAATAAAGAAAAAATGAAAATAAATAAAAGGGGCTAAACTTTAGCCCCTTTTTCATGAGGGCATACTCGGTGAAAACGGGTATAATGTAGATTTCTCATCGGGTTTGGATTTACTTCTGGACCGCAAGCATATTCCATTTAAACAATATTAATTTTACAAACTTAATTTGCTCTCCTATTCGGAAGGATAAGGGTAGTTTTCTGCAGGTTTCAAAAGTTAAAGCGGGAATGCCAAGCTGATGATGGGCACTATAAGCAGTACTGCCTTTGACCGGGTCTACCAAAACCTGATATTTATTGCCATCCTCGATAATCTCCTTGTTCATCTCCTCAACAAGAAAGGAGCTCAGCTCAAATAAGCAATCATCATCAGAATCTATAATTACAGTCTGGCCATAATTTTTTGGGTTCTTCCTATAAAATTCTATCGACTCGTGTAAATCAACCAATAGACCAATATCATATTTTTTTATCAGGTTAAATATTTCATAAGCTAATTTTTCTACAGGATTCCCTTGAGGATTCCCGGGATAAACTCTGTTCAAATTAATTTCCGGAGGGAAACATCTTATGTTTTCTTCGCAGGCTAAAATATTTGCTTTCGGTATAATTATCAAAGTTCCTCTTTCAATGTGCAGATTGTCTTTTAAATATTCGGCAGCTTTGATACCAGCTTTTTCATTTCCGTGTGTTCCGGCTACAATCATTATCGCCGGTTTTTTGTAATCAGTCTTAATTATATAGACAGGAGTTTCATAATCTGTTCCGGCGCAGATATATTCGACAGAAGCTGTTTGCAGTAAAGCAGTTTGAGGGAAACAAAAAAGTAATAATATCGATATGATGAATATTATTTTAAAAAAATGTGACGAGGAACGGTTCTTTGTCATTTTTTCTATTTCCTGTAGGGATCGTATTTGTCCGACCCGTGATTGCTGAATTTTTCCAGCGGGTTCGATAAATCGAACCCCTACTTTAATTCAAAGACAGGCTGGCCTGTCCTTGTGAAAACGGGTAATGGAAATTAATATTTCCTAATTTGTAGGGGCACAATGAATTGTGCCCTCTTTGTCTTTATATTATTTCCGTTTGCCTGGGCACGATGCATCGTGCCCCTACATAATTATTCGCAATTCGCTGAAAGGGCGTATGCAATACGCCCCTACTTTTTTTCTCTCTTGCATTTTTTTTAACCAGCTAGCCAGCTAACTAATTCCTAACGAAATACGATATGCGATATACTATTTTTCTCTAACAATCATCGGTACACTTTTGTAAGTATCTTCCGCTAAAAACTCTATCTTTTCTTCTCCCTCTTTGCTAACAATTCGGTAAGTTTTTATCTGATAACCCGGTACCCCTTCTTGGACAACTATCTCCTGGCCAGCCTCTAATTTAGAATCTTTCTCTCTAATTATCTGATAGTCAATTACCTTTTTATCTTTGCTAATAATTTCCACTTCTGCTTTATCCTCATTCCCGCCAAAGATACTAACCTCCAATGTATTTCTAAAAACTTTCAAAAAAATTACTATCGCATGATCCGAATTATTTTTAAATCTTAAATCTTTAAATCCGTAAAATATAGCCGCATCCTGTCCCAGAGGAACGTATTCGGTTGCCTCTCCGTATACTGAATGATTATACCTTTCTATTATTGGTAGGTTGGCCAAAAGGGCTGCATTATATAAAGTGCTTGATACCTGACAAATACCGCCTCCATAACCATTTACAAATATACCATTAGCAATAATAGTGCTTTCTTTATATCCGTCTGCTTTTTCAGCAGGCCCTACATATTTATTAAAAGAAAATATTTCTTGTGGTTTTATTAATATACCGTTTATCACTTCAGAGGATAATTTTATATTATATATAGTGTTTTCTTCTTTGTTTTCTAATGAGGTGAAATATATCCCCAATTCCCCACTAATAGCTAATTCTTTTAAAATATTTTGAGTAGTAATTTTTGGGTTAACAGTAATCACTGGTATATCAAAAATATATTTTTCTTCATCTAAACTTTTTAGTGACTCAGTAGTTTTTTCCTTGAATTTTTCTAAATCAAGCTTTACCCCTATCCTGCTTTCAATAATTCTATTACCTTTTACATAAGCATCACGAGGTATACGGTTTATTAGGGAGCTTATTTTATTTTGAAAATATT
>NCRO01000399.1 GCA_002849045.2 Candidatus Sediminicultor secundus | reverse complement strand
TGAAAATAAATTAATAGTGGCTATAAGAAGGCAAACTTTGAAAATTGAAGAAGGTTTGAAAAAATTCTTAATAGAAAATAAGATAGATTTAATTGTTCCCAATAATATTTTTTCAATCGGCAGAAGCATCCCTACTGCTATGGCGTTTTCTAACGTTATTAAGGAATTAGGTATTAGATGTATCGGACATCATCATGATTTTTACTGGGAAAGGGATAATTTTTCTCAGCCAACATGCAATTTCGTTCGCAAGGTTCTGGAGGAATACTATCCACCAAAAGATGATTTGATCTCACATGTAGTAATTAATAGTATTATCCAAAAGGAATTAAAAGCGAAGAGAAATCTGGATTCTATTATTATACCTAATGTATTTGATTTTAATGAGAAGTTATGGGAGGTCGATAATTACAATAAAGATTTTAGAGAAAAATTAGGCATTAAAGATAATGATATTCTTATGCTGCAGGCAACCAGGGTAACTAATAGAAAAGCAATCGAACTGGCTATAGATGTGGTTGGGGAAATGCAGAAAGAAGAGAACAGGAAGATACTTGAAGAAGCAAAATTATATAATGGACAAAGTTTTAACGGGAATAGCAGGATCATACTCGTTTTAGCGGGGATGATAGAGACAACAGATGATTATGTTGAAAGACTTAAAGCCAGGGCAAAAGAAAACAGTGTAGAAATGCTGTTTGTCAATAATCTGGTTGAACATTCAAGATGTATTAAAAACAATAACAAGATATATTCCTTATGGGATACATATGTTTTTGCTGATATAATAACCTATCCGAGTATCCAGGAGGGATGGGGAAATCAGTTTTTGGAGGGTTTATTTGCCAAAAAACCGATGTTAGTATTTGAATACGCTATTTACAAAAAAGATATCAAAGGAAAAGGATTCAAGGTCGTTTCTTTGGGGGATAAATATGAACTTGATGAATACGGTCTGGCAAAACTGGATAAAAGAGTAATAAAACTTACTGCCGGAGAATGTATAAAATTACTTATAGATAAAGATTACAGAGAGAAGGTGGTTGAAGAAAATTTCCAATCAGGAAGGGAATTTTTTTCATTAAAAAGCTTGGAAGGAAAATTAAAAATGATTATTTAATGATTTTGTGGGGGTGATTTGAAATAAAGGAATATACTATTAAAGATATCGCAAAAATTGCCAATGTTTCTCCACGGACGGTTTCCAGAGTTGTAAATGAAGAAAAAAAAGTAAAGAAAGAAACAAGAGATAAAATATTAAAAATCATTAAATCAACCGGATACGATGTTAATCTTATCGCCAGGTCACTTAGAAAAAAAACAACCGGGATCTTGATGGTCTTTGTAGAAAAAAATGCAGCAAATTATATAGGAAATTTCCATAATGTTTTTATCCGGTTTTTAGATAGTGAAGCCAATAGATTAGGGTATAAATTAATAGTTTCAAAGTCTTCAGCTTACAAAGTTGAAGAAAACAAAAATGATGGTTTCTATTTGCTGAAAAATGGCTTTGCAGATGGTGCGATAATTTTTGATACTCGGGAAATTGATCGCCGGATTGACTATCTTGTGGAAAGGAAGATTCCTTTTGTTATTGTCGGAAGAGATAATGTCTATGAAGCTACCTCTTTTGTTAACCTTGATAATGTTAAAGCGGGTTATTTAGGGGCTGAGCACCTTATCAAAAGAGGGAATAGGTCTATTAGATTTTTTCTGGGGGATAAAAATTTTACGGTAAACCAGGATAGAGCAAAAGGATTTATTCAAGCCTTTAATGATTATCATATTAAGAGTGAATTAAGGCATATTGATTATGGAATTATGAACCCCGAAATTGCTTATGAAAAGATGAAGAATATTTTAAAAGAAGAAGTTCCTGATGCCCTTTTTGTCTCTGGTGACCAGAGGGCAATAGGAGCTTATCATGCTATTCAGGAAAAAGGACTAAAAATACCCCAGGATATTGCAGTGCTCGGAATTGATAATATTCCATTATCAGAGTACTATTATCCAGCCCTGACAACGATTAGCCAGTCTGTAAGAAAGATGGCAGAAGGGGCAATAAAAATTTTGAATCAACATTTGAAAGATCCTGAGATCTATACACACCAAAGAATTATTTTTCAGCCAAAATTAATTATCAGAAACTCTACTTAGGACGATGAAACCTTATTAAATGATCTGCTCTTATTATTGAAAAACCATATCGGAGAAGCAGTGCAACATGTCAGTATCTAAAATAAGTAGGGAAATAATAATAAACAAACTGGGATTCCTTTATGGTAGGGATAAGGCTCAAAATATATTTAAGAAGATTAATAAATTAATTGATAGATGTCAGAAGAATGGTGCAAGCAAAATTCCAAAATCTGATTTTTTAAATGAAAAAGATGTTGTCTTAATTACCTATGGAGATAATATTCAAGCAACCAACAAAAACCCCCTGCAATCCTTATTTAAATTTGCCGATGAATATCTTGACCAAGCAATAAATATTATTCATATACTATCATTTTACCCTTACTCTTCTGATGATGGATTTTCAGTTATAGATTATAAAAAAGTTAATCCGGCTTTAGGGGATTGGAAAGATATTGAGGATATAGGTCAAAAATTCAATTTAATGTTTGACTTGGTAGCCAATCATATTTCCTCTGAAAGTATATGGTTTAAAGAATATCTAAAAGGCAACCCCAAATATGATGACTATTTTATCAGTGTTGATAAAGATACTGATCTATCTTCAGTTACCAGGGCAAGAACCCATCCATTATTAACAAAATTTAAAAGAAAAGAGGAAGAAATTTATCTCTGGACGACTTATAGTCCAGACCAGATAGACATTAATTTCGCCAATGAAAATGTACTACTGGAGATCATCGATGTAATATTATTTTATGCCAGTAAAAGGGCCAGAGTTATCCGCCTTGATGCCATTGGTCATATCTGGAAAAAATTAGGGACAACCTGTATTAACTTAAAAGAAACGCACTATATAATCCAATTAATTAGAACTGTTCTTGATGGAATTTTTCCTGATACATTCTTGCTTACACAGACAAATGTACCACACAAAGAGAGTATTAGTTATTTCGGTAATGGCTATAATGAAGTCCAATTAGTATATCAATTTGCCCTCCCCTTATTAGTGCTACATACCTTCTACACCGGTGATGCCTCCCGCCTTCTTGAATGGGCTTCCCGCATCAAGAATGTTTCTGATAAAACAACTTTCTTTAATGTGCTTGCCACCCATGATGGTCTGGGAGTTGTTCCGGTTAAAGCTATTTTAACAGACAAAGAAATAACAGATATTGCAGATAATATAAAAGAAAGAGGGGGATATATATCTTATAAAACTGCAGAAGATGGGAGTAAGTTATATGGGAATTAGTTTTGAAGAAGAAATAGTAAGGGAAGTAAAAACTCTAAGCCGCGAAATAGTTA
>NCRO01000398.1 GCA_002849045.2 Candidatus Sediminicultor secundus | reverse complement strand
TCTTTCTTCTTCTTTTTTTCTTCCTTCGCCTGCTCCCCCTCTCGCTACCCTTGCCCCTTCGTCGGCATCGTCAGATTTGTATACGAGCCAGTGTCAATAATTCAGTAACTTTTAGAGACCAACCTATAGGGTCTAAGGAGTTTCTTAACCGGATGGTTGAAACTTTAGGTGTTACTATAGATAGACGTCCTAAGGGAAGACATCGTAAAATGGAAGCTAAACCATAGAAAAAATAGGATGTGCCCCCTATTTTCCATAATATTAATTAAATGATATACTAAATAACTTTCCAGAATCTTTGCATTAAATGAGCAGGGGGTTCTTAAAATAAGTTTTTTAAAAAATAGGGTTTTTAAAAGATTTGTCGTATTATGAATATAGAAAAAATTATATCCTACTTCAAGAGGCGGTAAATGGCGCAATAGGACTGTTAAACATATGTTAGAGAATCCTATTTATAAGGGCACTGCTCATTATAAGGGCAATAAAGTTAAGAATAAGGAATTGGCTTCAGTTTAAAATAGAATGTTGCATTAAAATGGAGGCATAAAGTGTGTAGTCAAATTTTAATAATTATAGGTCTTTTACTAAGCTTACTTGGTGCATATAAATTATATAAGTCTGTTATATCTTTCCCTCATTATTATGCAAAGAATGGGGAAGATAGAGAAGCTCTCCCAGTTGCAACGCTAGATATGAACATTGCAAAAAAAGGTTTTAGATGTATTTTTGCTGGTATTATATTCCAAATTATAGCAATAGCAATCTTTATTTATTCCGATATAATTATTTAAATTTTAAAGCTTTGCATTATATATCTGTGTAAAAAATATATACTTTTTATATAATAATGAGAAATTTATTTTAATTTATCATAAATAAAACGACAGTTAATTAAATATTCATTTAGAAATAAAACAGGTTAAAAAAATGCGCAAAAATAAAAAAGTATTTATATTAATATTACTTTTAGCTCTTACAGTGCTTATCATCGCTTCGATTTATTACTATGGAATAATATTTCCTCCAGGAGCACCACCTCCTCCAAGAGAACCACTTGAAGGGGTTGCGCCTCCGTCAGAATTAGTTAAAGGAGAGATACTCCCTAAAATTCCAGAAGAAATGAGGGTAGGCATAAAAGAAAGAATAAAAGTTGATATTACCGAAAAATTTAAAGAAAGCCTAATAGAAGAAAAATTTAAGGATAAAATTAAAGAAATTTATATCGGAACTAGTATGAAAGTTCTTTTAAAAGGAAATAATTTTAAAATTGAAGAATTTAATAATTCAGCGCAATTAGTATTAAAAGGAAGAGAAACGCAATGGAATTGGGATGTTATCCCTTTAAGAAGCGGCAACCAGTTATTATCTCTTATTGTAAGCATTGTAATAACATTGCCCAACGATATAAAAGATAATGTAGATTACTATGTGTTTGACAATCCCGTAAAGGTAAAGCCTAACTTAATTTACTCTGCTCAAATATTTATATATAATTATTGGCAAGCTTTTGTTTTTATGTTAGTGGGTCTTTTTGCAAAAGAAATTTTTAATAAAATAAAGAATAGCAAAAAAGCGAAAAGACCCTATGTTAAAAAACCATAAAACAATTAAAAATTTTCTTCTTACAAAAAATTAAAGATAAATAAAAAAGCAAAATTTCTTTTATTGAGGTTATTTCATACAAATAATAACCCTAATCAA
>NCRO01000397.1 GCA_002849045.2 Candidatus Sediminicultor secundus | reverse complement strand
CACGTGTTGGGTCGTCGGCAGCGTCAGATGTGTATAAGAGACAGGTATTAATATAATTCTTTCATATATCTTGGTGTGGTCAAGTAGATATCCACCAGCTGCTGCTCCTAAAGCTAACACACCGGCTAAAGCAGTAACAATTAATAGCAAGGTATGTCCGATTGTGCTATTTATAAATAACAACCCGGGATCAAGGGCAAACAGAAAAGGAATCATGAATCCGGCCACTGCTAATCTTACGGCAATAAAACCGGTCTTCATGGAATTACCGCCGGAAATTCCTGCTGCGGCAAAAGCAGCTACCGCAACCGGAGGGGTAAGATCAGCGATCACTCCAAAGTAAAGGATAAATAGATGTGCAGCCAAAGGGTTTACCCCTAAATCAACTAAAGCAGGTGCAGCCATAATAGATAGAATTATATATTTGGCAGTGGTGGGGAGTCCCATCCCTAATAAAATTGAGGCAATCATGGTGAAGAAAAGGGTCAACATTAGATTTCCCTGACCTAACATCACCAGTCCATTGGCAATTTTTAATCCTAAACCGGTAAGAGTTACTACCCCCACTACCATTCCGGCACAGGCACAAGCCGCTGCTACGCCTAAGGCCATCTTTGCTCCATCTTCAAAGGCTTCGCAAAATGTTTTAAAATTTAAACGAGTCTCAGCTTTTACCATACTTATGACCAGGCTCATTACAATTGCCCAAAAAGCAGAAAATATAGGAGTATATCCTCTTACTAGTAGATATACCAAGCCAATTATAGGGATAATTAAATGACCTTTTGCCCTTAGTACTTTGCCTATTTTAGGTAGTCTTTCTTTAGGCAAGCCCTTTAATCCATATTTACAAGCTTCCAGATGGACCATGGTTATAACGGCAATATAATATATTACAGCAGGAATAGCTGCTGCAGCAGCTATTCTAATGTAGGGAATTCCTAAAAATTCTGCCATTACAAAGGCGGCTGCACCCATTACCGGAGGTAATATCTGCCCACCGGTAGAGGCAGCAGCTTCAACAGCTCCGGCAAAATCTTTTCGATAACCTACACTCTTCATTAAAGGAATGGTAAAACTACCGGTAGTTACAGTGTTTGCCACTGAGCTTCCATTAATGGAACCCATAAATCCACTGGCAATAACTGCAACTTTTGCCGGGCCACCAGTGGTATGACCAGCAAGAGCCATAGCAGCATCGATAAAAAATTTGCCCATCCCGGTCTTGTTTAATACAGCACCAAATAAAACAAAAAGAAAGACAAAAGAGGCAGATACTCCTAAAGGAATGCCGAATATCCCTTCTGTTCCGGAATATAAATGCTCAATTATTCTCTCTACAGAGTATCCTCTGTGGGCAAAAAATCCTGGCATTATCTGCCCGAAATAAGAATACAATAAAAATACAGTTACTACTATGGGAAGGGCTGAACCTATCACTCTTCGAGTTCCCTCTAAAACTAATATGATAGTCAATGCACCCACCAGTAAATCTAGAGTACTGGGCAAGCCAATACGAATTGCTATTTCTTTAAAAAATACTACCACATATAAACATACCGCTGTAGCCAATATTGCAAAGAATATATCATACAAAGGTATTTTTGTTTTATTTTTTTCGAAACTTTTTTTTGAACCGGGATAGATAAGAAATATTAAACATAAAGCGAAGGCTAAATGAATTGCCCTCTGTTTCAAACCCAATAGCAGTCCGAAACCCCCGGTATAAAAATGAAAAGCTGACATAGATATAGCAATAATAGAAATAATTATGGCCACTAATCCTAATGGCCTTCTTATCCTCGATTCTATATCATATTCTTCCATAAGTTTCTGAACATCAATTTCTTTATTTTCATTTTTAACATCTTCAACCATTTACAAGCTTCCTCCTATAAGATAACTAAATAAATTATTTTTATATATGTCAAGGGTCAATAATCTATCTCCTACCAATGAAGATAGGTTAATTTCTTTATCTTTAAAATAAAAAATATTTTCTCTTATGGCCCCAATTCTATAATAAAATGGGGTGGGTATAATTCGATGTATATTTTTTATTTTAAACCTACCCTCTTCTTCCATAAATATTTCATTTTCAAAAGTTGTATAGGGGAGCCCTGCGCCATGGTCAAGAAAATCAGTTTCTATTAGTACGATCTGATAGTTATCATCAATAATAAATATTTCCCATACGGGAGTAAGAGAAACAGAATGGGTATATTTAAGAGTAAATTTATTCCCAGGTTGGACTTTCTGTTTAAAAATTAATTCATCATCAGAAAAAGACCTGAGCTCCAGGGTATATACCGGAATAAAAAATGGGATTATAATAATAATTATTACAATTAAAAAACCGAATAGCGCACCATATTTATTCTTTAACATAATAAATTAATTCCGGGTACCATAGAAAAATATTCTCATTTTATGGTACCCGGAATTTACTTTCCTAACTTTATTTAATCAAGCCCACTTCCTTATAATATAATTCAGCACCCGGATGAAGAGGGATACCCATACCGTCAAGGGCAGTCTCTAAAGTTATGTTTCTGCCTTGAAAATGTACTTTTTCTAAAACATCGCGGTTTTCCCATAAAACCTTGGTCATCTTGTAGACTAAGGTAGGTGGTAATTTGGCATCACATATCCATAAAGCAGGAGTAGCTACGGTTGGAACAGGTTCGGTTACACTTTTGTATATCCCGGCCGGAATAGTTACTGCTCCATAATAAGGGAATTTCTCAACTAATCCTTTGATCTTTTCACTGTCAAGAGGGAGGAATTCTATATCCCTTTTGCTTTCCATATTGATTATACTGGAAGAAGGATAACCGGTAGTAAAAAAGCAAGCATCAATCTGGCCATCGATAAAACGTTGAGCCATTTCGTTATAATCAATATATTCTGGGATGAAATCATCAAAGGTAAGACCATGAAAATCAAATATTATCTCAGCATCACAAACATTTCCACTATTTGGTGCACCTACGCCTACTTTCTTTCCTCTAAGATCTTCAATGGTTTTTATTCCTGAATTCTTATTAACAAATATTTGAATGGTTTCAGGATATATGGAAGCAATACCTCTTAAATTAGTGATGACAGGTTCATCTTCATATATTCCTGTACCGGTATAACTCCAATATGTAACATTTGCCTGGGAAAAAGCAGTTTCAATTTGACCTCTACCTATTAGGTTGCAGTTTGCCCTCGAGGCATTTCCAGATTGCGCAGTAACTATTATTCCATCGAGATTATCAGAAAGCATTTGAGCTAATGCTCCACCTACAGGATAATAGGTTCCACCGGTTCCGCCGGTAGCAATTGCTACAAATTGTCTTTCAGCAGCCATCCCAAAACCAAGCATTCCCATTACTAAACTAATTGCTAATACTAAAACTAATATTGTTTTGCTTTTTAACATTGATAAATTCTCCTTTAATTTTTTTAATTTTTTAAAACCTAATCTTACATACTAACTAAAAGCAAATATTTTATAGGTCTATACCTCACCTCCCATTTTTTAAGATTTTTCGTTCAGTGAATCCGTACCAAGCATTTTTTCTACATATTTACTTTTTGGGTTAAAATAACCTGAAAAAGTAAATAAATATTATGACTAATTTTATTATATTAAACATCAGGTTGCAAAGCAAATATTTTCAATATTTCGCTCTCTTTTTCCCGCATAACTCTATAATCTTGACCTTTTTCGTGGTCATAACCTGTTAAGTGCAATAAGCCATGAATTAGTAATACTGTTAACTCTTTTTCCATGCTATGATTTAAGTTATCTGCCTGCTTTTGGGCAGTCTCTACCGAGATAATTATATCTCCCAAAAGCTTATCACTTTCTATCTCCGGAGATTTGATAGCTCCTTCCTGTAAACTAAAAGATAAAACATCGGTTGGTTTATCAATCCCTCGATATTTATTATTCAGCGACCTTATAAATTTATCATCAGCAAACAAAACACTGATTTCAGTTTCTTCATCAACCTTTAGATTTTGCAGAACCTTTTTGATTATTCTTTCTATTTTTTTTTGATTTACCTTTTTTATTTTTTGTTGATTTTTTATTAGAATTTCCATTCTTTTTTTTCTCTTCTTTTATTTTTTTTATTAAATCCTCATCGGGATATTCCACCCGGCTGTGAAACATTCCGGTAAGTATCCGGGAAAAACTATCTCCAATTTTGTCTAAATCTTTCAAGGTTAAATCACATTCTTCCAGCTGGCCATTTTCCAAATTTTTCTGGACAATCTCTTTTACCAGGGTTTTTATTCTGGTTGCCGTAGGATTGGTTAAGCTTCTGGTTGCTGCTTCTAATGAATCAGCCAATAAAATAATTCCTGCTTCTTTGCTCTGGGGTTTTGGTCCGGAATAACGGAAATTCTCTTCGGCGACTGCATCAACATTTGAACCATT
>NCRO01000396.1 GCA_002849045.2 Candidatus Sediminicultor secundus | reverse complement strand
AATTAAGACACCATAAGAAAAGGCAGCAATAAAATCCACTATTAAATTTCTTAAATTATTCTGCCCTAAATATATAAAGATAAAATCTTTTAAATCATTTTGCAAGATACTTTGAAAAGAGTGCTTTTGTTTCCTTAAGAATATCAGGGTTAAAATCCAGATATTTATCGTGATAGTACTCAAGTATGACTATTCCCTGATAATCCTTGAGGATTTCGAGAACTTCCTTAAATGGAATAGTGCCCCACCCCGGTGGGAGATTAAGGTCTCCCCTGCCTAAATTGAGCCTGTTGGTGTAACTTGAAACACGATAGAGATCAAAGTTTTCCAGTCTCATCTTTTCAAATCGTCCAAAGTTATCGCTTAGATGAATGTGACTTACCATACTTGCAGCTTTCTTAACACTTTCAAGAAAGTTTTCTCCAAAGTAATGTTCAGAGAGAAAAGCATGTCCTACATCCAACACCAATATAATATCTGGTTCATTTATCTCTTTTACAAAATCTACAACTTTGGAAAGTCTATCTATCTCAATATTCTCTATCCCAAT
>NCRO01000395.1 GCA_002849045.2 Candidatus Sediminicultor secundus | reverse complement strand
ACACTAAAACATGCTGCTAACCCAAGTCTAATTTAATATATTCAACCTTGATGAAGTATATTCAAAATAGAAAGAGGCCTACAGTGAGAATCAAAACAATTACTATCTGCGGAGGAGGCAATGCTGCCCATGCCATGATTCCTATCATCCGAAACAATTTTTCCGGCAAGCTCAATCTTTTTCTTCCTTACGGGGATGAAGCCACACAGTTTATAAAATTAATTGAGGAAAAAAAATTTATAACTGCCACAATAGAAGAAAAAAAATTGTATGGACGACCGGATGAAGCCAGCAAATTTGCCAAAGACGTATGCAAAGAAGCAGATTTAATACTTATGCCGCTGCCGGCTTTCGCCCATGAACCAATTCTATTACAAATAGTACCCTTTTTAAAAAAGAAAGCAATAATAGGTGTAATTCCGGCTCGGAGCGGTTTTGAATATGCTGCTTTAAAGATTTTAAAAGACAATAAAAAAGAAAAAGTAAAAATTTTTGGTATGCAGACTCTTCCCTGGGCTTGTCGAATAAAAGAATATGCCAGTAAAGTAGATATTTTAGGCAAAAAAAGGTTAGTCGGAATGGCTGCCTTCCCCCATAAAACTACTTCTGAATTAGCCTTCTTCTTAACTCAATTGCTTGATTTAAAAATAGAACCTTTGCCTAACATGCTGACACTTTCTCTGGCAAATGTAGGGCAGATTATTCACCCGGGGATTATGTACGGCCTTTTCAAAGGCAAAGAGGAATTAAAATATCAAAAAGAAGAAATCCCCTTTTTTTATCAGGGAGTGACTAAAGAGATTTCTGAAACATTAAAAGAGATGAGTGATGAAATACTGGTACTAACCAAGGAAATTAAAAATATAGATAAAAGTATTAATTTAAACCATGTTTTAGGTTTGCAGGATTGGCTGATATATTCATACAAAGATTCAATTGAAGATAAAAGCACTTTGCAAAGTTGTTGTGTTACTAAGCGGGCTTATCAAGGCTTGCGTGCACCCATGAAAAGAATAGACAACGATTATTTTTTACCGGATTTCCAGGCACGTTACTTAACTGAAGATGTACCATATGGATTAGTTG
>NCRO01000394.1 GCA_002849045.2 Candidatus Sediminicultor secundus | reverse complement strand
GGTGTAAAATGAAATCTAAGATATCCCTTCGTATATTACTAATCTTTTCATTAATTTCTATTATAACAATATTTAATACTGACCTACAAGCCGAGCAAGAGATTATTGTTATAGGTTGGAATGCCGAATCTGGAGATGCTGACCCTGATATAGTGGCAAATCGTATCGAGGAAATCGATGGATGTGACATTTGGGGTATCTGTGAAGTGCTCAATTCTTCATGGGCGAGTAAATTTGAGGATGCGGCTGAAGTGGATGAAAATGCTGTTTTTGAAAGTATATTGGGCTCCACAGGAAGCGCAGATCGAATGCAGATCATTTACGACTCGGACCGTTTGGAGCTTCTTAATGATTTTGAGCTTCATCGCATTAACGTGAGTGGTACAGTTAGATCCCCTTTAACAGCACATTTTAAAATTAAAGGAACGAACATCGAATTCCTCTTTATGGTTAACCATCTATATCGCACTAAGTCGGAACGTAGGTACGAGCAAGCCCGATTGTTAAATTGCTGGGCATCGGAACAGAATATTCCAATAATTGCTGTTGGAGATTACAACTTTGATTGGGATGTAGATTGTGGCGACTTAAATCACGATAAAGGGTATGATGAAATGATTAAAAATGGTCATTTTAATTGGATAAGACCGAAAAAATTAAAGAAAACACAGGCGAATCCTAACTTTAATAGTGTTCTTGATTTTATATTCCTTGGTGGTAATTCATGGACTTGGAAAGCTAAATCATCCATATTAAAGCGTGATATTAATGATATTCAGGACAATCATTTTATAGACGATGATCAAATGAGTGACCATAGACCTGTGCAAGCTACTATTGCAATAGAGTAGTAACAACGAGTAAGTAATGAGTCTTTTTGTTGCCTAGAAATGATTTCCACTGGCCGCTTGCTAGGTCGGTATTCCAATCTCAACGTTTTAATGTACACATTAGGTTGTTTAAAATATATTAGCAAAGTGAACCGCAAGGAAACTGAAAAGGGGGTAGAACTTATGAAAGTCGATTCTGTTAGAGAGCTAGTCACCATGATCAAAAAAGACAAGAGTTTGGAAGATGAAATTCGCAAAGATCCTGCCAAGGCTATTACTAAAATAACAGAGTCTCCGCTTAAGACAGACGAATGGATTTATCGCATAGTTGTTTCGGCGCTAGGTCTAGCAGTCTTGCTTGCCGTCAGCGGAGGAATTTATCTCGCGGCAAATGAAGTTACAGCTATACCAGAAATATTGATAGCAATCGGGTCAGCAGCTGTCGGAGCACTCGCCGGGCTTTTGACCCCAACACCCGGTAGAGAGTGACATCAGTTGACCACACTGTTTCATTATATCCAAATATTTATCAAGATATATTGAATTAATAGAAAACAAACCAACACAATAGAATTAAAATAAGTCTTTTTCTAAGCAATTAATCTATGAATGACTACTTTCAATATCGCAACGTAAATCTATAAAGAACAAATGAAAATAAATAAGAAAGGAGATGATGTAAGTTTACTTTAAGAGCATTTAATTATTGAATTAGCATATTTTTTAGAAAGGAAAATAAAGATGGAAAGCAAAAAATATTTCTATAAGAAAATTTCAGTCTTGTTTTCTATCATCATAGTTTTAGTATTTTTAGTAACAAGTTCAGTGTGCGCACAAGGTAAGGGCACTATTGAAATATTTACATCACCTGATGGGGCTAATATCTATCAAAATAATGAAAATACTAATAAAAAGGCCCCTGCAACTTTTTCTTTAAAGGTTGGTGAATATACTTTAAAACTCAGTAAACACCTTTACAAAGATATGGAATTTAAAATCACTGTTTTTGGGTGTGTCTATTTAAATAAAAATGTAATGTGATAAGGGAAGGCTATTTTAGCTCAATAATTCAGTAACTTTTCACTAACTTTTCGTAAGAGTTCTTATAAATCTAGAGGTTCCTAATTTTTGAATATTTTATTTTGGAGGTGTAATTATGTCTAAGAATGATGAAGCAATCATTAAACGACTAAACGAACTGTACAAAGGTGTTAACCAAAATATCAAAAAACTTCCCCTTAAATCTAACACTAAATATGCTTTATTTAGTGATTTGCATTTAGGTGATGGCAAAAAAGCTGATAACTTTGTCCGTAATGAAGAAACGATGATATTGGCATTAAAATATTATAAAAATAACGGGTATTCGGTAATCTTATTGGGAGATGTTGAGGAATTATGGCAATTTGATTTAATTAGAATACAGGATAGATATGATAAAAACATATATGAACTTTTAAGAAGCTTTCCAGGCAACAAAGTTCATCGTATATTTGGGAATCATGATAGAGAATGGAAAAGGCCACCCGATCCAATCTTAAATGATGAGAATTTACCACATGGAACTCCTGAAGCTATCATGTTGGGTGATGATATATTTCTAGTTCATGGTCACCAAGGAGACTATTTTTGCGATAAAGTAGTATGGTTTAGTAAATTTTGGGCGCGTGGTGCAAAATCTCTAGTACCTGTTGGAAAAATGTTTGGTTATGAAAATCGTTCAGCAGCAAAGTCTCAAATTCCTAAACGTCGTGAAAAATTGTATTATAATTGGGCAAAAGATAATAAGGTTATTCTTATTTGCGGGCATACACATAATGCCATTTTTGCTTCCCGATCGTATTATTGGTGGTTAAAAGAACAAATTAAACAAAAAGAATTAGAAAGGGAGCAATATCCTAAAGATAAAACCAAACGTAGGGAATTATCTAAAGAAATTAGAAAACACAAAAGGAATTTACGTCATGAAAAAAGAAGGGGAAGAAAATATATTCGGATAACAACTAAAGGAGAACCATTACCATGTTATTTTAACACGGGATGTGGACTTTACAGAAAAGGTTTGACAAATATTGAAATCGAAGGCGACAAAATAAGGTTAATTAAATGGCATAAAGCTAATTCCTTGCCTTTAGAAAAACGAAGAGAAAAATTATGGGAAGAGGAAAGTTTGTCCGAACTTAGAAAAAAAATAAATATAAAATCCGTATAAAATAGCTAACATGTAAAGCATTACAAAGAACCGTTGTACCAGGTCAATAATTCGGTAACTTTTAGCGAAAAACTTATAGGATCTGAGGAGCTTCTTAACCAGATGGTTGAAACTTTGGAATTACTATAGATAGACGTCCTAAAGTAAGACCTCGTAAAAGTGGAAGCTAAACCATAGAAAAAA